>CAMZCW010000147.1 GCA_947305045.1 uncultured Bacteroidales bacterium
CCCTGCGTACCTGTGTGGCAATCTGCTTGAGTTCTTCGTTTGTTTTAGCCATATTATTATATATGTAGATTGACAAAGATAATTATTTTACGCCAAAAGCGAAAATGGTGTGGCTGGCGTAAGTTTCACCGGGACGGAGTACGGCGCTGGGCCAGTCGGGCTTGTTGGGCGTGTCCGGATATTTCTGGGTTTCCAGGCAGATGCCGGTGCGCATCATGTAGGTAATGCCCTTTTTGCCAACGACCGTGCCATCCAGGAAGTTGCCGCTGTACACCTGCACGCCGGGCTCGTCCGTATAGACCTTAAGGTCGATGCCAGTCTCCGGGCAATAGAGCTCGCAGGCCACCTTGGAAATGTCGCCGGCGGTGTCCAGGCACCAGTTGTGGTCATATCCGTTGCCGTTTTTGAGCTGCTGGTCATCGGCTGCAATATCCTCGCCGATGCGCTTGAGGGTGGTGAAGTCGAACGGGGTACCGGCTACAGGGACAATCTCGCCGGTGGTCATGTACGTATCGTCCACGGGCGTGAAGTTGGAAGCGTTGATGTAAAGCTCATCCTTTACGATGCCGTGGCCGGCCGGGTCTCCGGAGAGGTTGAAATAGGAGTGGTTGGTCATGTTGATGACGGTAGGGGCGTCCGTAGTGGCTTCATAGGCAATGTCAATGGCGCCTTCCTCCGTAAGGGTGTAGGTTACAAAGGCGCGTACGTTGCCGGGGAAGTTGTTGTCGCCGTCCGGGGATTCGCGGAGGAGCTTAACGTGGGTAGCATCGGCCTCTACAACCTGGTATACCTGGTACTGCCAGCCGGTGGGGCCGCCGTGGAGGCAATGCCCGAAGTTGTTCTGCGGCAGCTGGTATTCTACGCCGTCCAGGGTGATTTTTCCCTGGTTGATGCGGTTGGCATAGCGGCCAATAGCGGCGCCAAAGTCGCTGGCGTTGTGCTCCGGGAAGTAGTCCTGCACTTTGCTGAAGCCCAGCACGACATCCTTGTACTCGCCGTTTTTGTCCGGCACCATGATGGAGACAATGCGGCCACCGAAGTTGGTGATGCACACCTCCATGCCGTTGGCATTGGTGAGTGTGTACAGGGCGGTGGGTTCACCGTTGTACTCGTTTACAAAGTCTTGGGGGTTGAGGCCGCTCTTGGTGAGCTGGGCCTTGGGGGCGCAGGCTACTGCGAGTGCTGCGCACAGGAGGAAAAGTGTTTTTTTCATGATGTGGTTATTTTTCCAATACATAAATGCAGAAGGAGTAGGCGGGGACACGGGCAGCGATGCTCTTGCCCTCTCCGCTGAAGGTCACCCGGGCGGGCTGGATGTAGTCCGGACGCTCCAGGCTGTTCTCTCCATCCTGCTCCGGGCAGCTGAGCAGGTAGCTTTCCACGGCTTTCACCACAGCCTTTTTCTTGAGACCGGTAAAGTTCAGGGTTACGTCCTGCGCCTTGTCGGAGGTGTTTACCACCTTCACGTAAATCTTGCTGCCATCCAGCACGGCGCTGGCGAACAGGCCGTCCTGGCCTTCCGCGCCGGTGACGTTGGCCCCGTTCATGGTGAGGCTGAGGCAGTTGCTGCCGCGGAACTGGCCGTACAGCTGCTGGACATGCCAGCTGGCAGTGCGGAAGCTGCGCAGGTTGTCGTACCAGATAAGGTCCGGACGCCACTGCCAGCCTTCCACATGGGCAAACAGGGGAGCGTAGGTGGCCATTTCCACCACGTCTGCGTTGCGCTCGATACCGGTCATGAAGGCCGCTTCCAGGAGGGACGCATGGAAGTGGTTCCATTTTTTGCCCTTGGCGTGGCAGGCGTATTCGCCGGCAAACACCTTGGGCCCCTTACGGTCATAGGTGTCGTAGCGGGCGCCCTGGGCGAGGAACCAGTTGTAGGGCCTGTAGAAGTGTTCGTCCACCAGATCGGCCTTCAGGCGTTTCATCTCCGGCCAAAGGTAGTCAAACTGTTTGCCCTCCGAATCCGGGCCGCTGGAGCCCACAATCTTGATTTCCGGATGGGCGGCGCGGATGGCCTTGAGGAACGGCTCCAGGTGCTCCGGGTAGGTGGCATTCCACTGCTCGTTGCCAATGCCGATAAACTTCATGTTGAACGGTTCCGGGTGGCCCATTTCTGCGCGGACCTTGCCCCAGGGGGTATCTACGGAGCCATTGGCAAACTCAATGAGGTCCAACGCATCCTGGATAAAGGGCTGGAGCTCGTCCAGCGGGCAGTGGGCTTTCTGGCCCTCGTTCTGGAACTGGCAGGCGAGGCCGCAGCTCAGGATGGGAAGCGGCTCCGAGCCAATTTCTTCGCTGAGCTGGAAGAATTCGTAGAACCCCAGGCCGTAGCTCTGGTAATAGTCCGGATAGAAGCGGTGGGGGAAGGTATATTCCCAGCGGTTCTCGTTGAGGGGACGGTTTTCCACCGGGCCCACGGAATTTTTCCAGTTGTAGCGCGTTTGCAGGTCCGTGCCTTCCACAATGCAGCCGCCGGGGAAGCGGAAAATGCCCGGGTGGAGGTCGTACAGGGCCTGGGCCAGGTCTTTGCGAAGCCCGTTCTCATGGCCCATCCAGGTATCTACCGGGAACAGGGAAACGTGCTCCAGGTCTGTGGCAGCGCGCTCTCCCACCAGGAAAATGCGGAGGATGCTCTTATCCAGCGTCTGGTCCGGGTGAAGGATGAGCTGGTATTTTTTCCAGTCTTTTCCGCTCACCTTGAGGGTGTCCTGGCACAGGAAGTGGTTCTCGCCCATGGAGGCCGTATTGGCCAGCTCTACGCGGAGAAGGGACTCACCGCCATCCGGAACGCGGGCCCACACGGAGAAACGATAGGACTCGCCTTTTTTGACGCCGATACCAAAGAAACCTTCGTTGTCCAGTCCGGTCCATTTGTGCGGATGGCCGGGATTGCCGAGGCGGACATAGTGCGGATTGCGGGCAAAGGGACCGTCCTCGCGGACTTCCACCTTGCCAAAGGCCTTCCAGCCTTGCAGGGCGTCGCACGGGAACTCGAAGGAGCGGTTTTTGACCAGTTCTGCATACAGACCGCCGTCTGCGGCGTAGTTAATGTCCTCAAAGAAAATGCCATACAAGGTGGACGGAATGGGTGCACCGGCTTTTTTGAGGTTGATATCCAATTGATGGGTTTGCGCCAAGGCGGCAAGGGAAAGAAGCGCCGCGGCAAGTGTCAGGACGATTTTTCGCATATAAACAGGTTATCAGTTTTTTAATTGGTCAAAAATACATACTTTTGTAGTATAATAGGTGGACAAATGAACAATCCAGGTGTAAAAACAGTTGCCCTGTTGGCGCTCTTTCTGCTCTTCATGCCGGTAGTCTCCCTGGCACAAGGGGGTTACGAAGACAAATATAACATTTCTGTGGTAAACATGGAAAAAGGTTTTCCCAGTAATTATGTGGATGACCTTTTTGTGGACAGCGCCGGCTTTCTCTGGATCGCTACCGGAGGCGGCGGATTGTGCCGCTTCGACGGCACGGAACTGCTTACTTTTTCGTATGCCACCACGCCCTCTGTACGGAGTAATTTTGTGCGCAATGTGGTTCAGGACGGTTTCAACCGGCTTTGGGTATCGTCAGAAGGCGGCCTGGATATCCTGGATTTAAAGCATCTTACCCATGTGGAACTGGACCTTCCCATTCCGGAGCAGAAAGAGCACCTCTGCTGCTCGTATGTGACCATGGATGCCACAGGGGCGCTCTGGACCAAATTCTCGGATAAACTGTACCGTATCTCGTTCGATGGGGAAGGAGGCGTGGCACAGGTGCATGCGTTCACCCATCCTTCTCTCTCACCCGTGAACTATGTTTTTAAAGATGTGGATATTGACGGCACTGTGTGGGCGGTGCTGGACGGACGGATTCATAAGATTGGACTCTCCGGAGATGCGCTGGTGGCAAGTCCGCTTTTAACTACACTGGAAGTAGGCGATGGCGTCTATGTGTCCGATTATCTGGCCGACGGCTCCCAGGTGTGGATTTCCACAGAAGTGGGCCTGTATCTGCTGCACCGCGTTTCCGGCGAGTGGAAAAGGTATATGCACAATCCCTCGGATCCCCGTTCCCTTACCCAGAACTTTGTCACCGCGCTGGCCAGGATGGCGGATGGTCAGGTGCTGGCGTCCACCCTGCATGGCCTGAATATTTATAACCCGCTCACGGATAACTTTTCCCATTTTGGAGAAGACGTTATCAATGGCCTTCGCGCACTTCCCAACGGCCTTTTGGTGGCTACGGAAAACAACGGCTGGAAGGAGGTGAGTCCCCAGCAGCTCAGTTTTACCAATCTGGGCCGGGATGCCGGGCTGCCCACGGGGGTGGTGAATGCCCTTTTGCAGGAGCCTTCCGGGAGACTTTGGGTGGGACTGGTAGAAGGCGGCCTGAGTGTGCGGGAGCCGGGTCAAGGGCGCTTTGCCACCCTTACACGGGAGCATGGCGGACTTACGCACAATAGTGTGAGCGCGCTTTGTATGGGGCCGGACAATACCTTGTATGCAGGTACCTGGGGCGGCGGTATAGATGTGGTGCGGGGGAGTAAGCCTTACAAGGTGCTGTCGCATTTGCCGGCGAATGGCTCCCTGACGAACTTCGTGGGCCTGCTGGAATATGACAGCCGCAATAACCTCCTTTGGGTAGGCTCCAACCAGGGCATCTTTCAATACGATTTTCAGACGCGCACGTATACGCAGGCAACCCGGGAAGCGGTTTCCGGCTGCATCGGCTCCTGTATTGACCAAAAAGGAAACCTGTGGGTGGGGTGCCAGCAGGGGTTGTATGTGTTCAATCTGAATGAAAAAGGGCCCGATGGAACCTTTTCGTACAAGCATTTTGCCTCCAAACTGGATTCTCCGGAGCTTCGCGCAGAGGACAAAATCTGCTGTATTACTGAAGCGCCGGACGGTACCATCTGGCTGGGGAGCAATGGCGGGGGCGTGTTCCATGCAACAGCGTCGGAAGGCGGATGGAACTTCCGGGGATATTCGTCGGTGCAGGGCTTGTCCAGTGATCAGGTGCGCGGGCTGGCCGTAGATCCCCAGGGGAATGTCTGGGTGAGCACGGTCCGTGGTCTGAATCGACTTTCGCCTACAAACGGCTCCATCGTACCTTTTTTCCGTGAAGACGGCCTCCCGGGGGATGCTTTCCATTGGAACAATGCCTTCCAGGGGCATGACGGATTGTTGTATTTTGGTTATACAGACGGCATTATTGCCCTGGATCCCAGCCATTTTCACGAGCAGATGAATGTGGATCCGTTGCGCCTCACCCTGGTAAGCGTGGAAGATACGGAGTACCGGGATCCTTTCCTAAAGGAACTGCGGCTTCATGAGAAGGACCATTCCATCCGCTTCTGTTTCTCCGTGTTGGGCCTTAGCGGCAATCGTACACATTTCCAGTACAAGCTAGATGGCTTTGACAAGACGTGGATTACACTGCCGGAGGACCGGGGAGACGTTACGTACAGCACGTTGCCCGGAGGGCGCTATACCTTGCGGGTACGAGCCATGGACCCGTATGGCAATGTGACGGGAAGCATCCTGCTCCCGGTGGCGGTTACACCCTATTTTTATCGGACCTGGTGGTTCTTCCTGCTGGTGCTTGTCGCGCTGGTGCTGACAGGGTGGGCGGTGGTGCTTTTGCGCACCCGCTCCCTCCGGCGCCGGCAGCAGGAGCTGGAGCAGACGGTGGCGCTGCGCACGCGGGAGATATCGGCCCAGAAGCGGCTGGTGGAACAGAAGGCGGAAGAGCTGCGGCGGCAAAACGAGGTGCTGCTGCGCCAGAATGAGGAACTGGCTTCGCGCAAGCTCCTCTTCCCGCCGGACCGGCAGCATGACGCAGAGGATAATCCGTTCCGGGAAAAAGCGCTGGAGGTGGTCCGTGGCCTGTACAAGAATCCGGATTTGGACGTAAACGCCTTCTGCCTGGC
>CAMZCW010000148.1 GCA_947305045.1 uncultured Bacteroidales bacterium
AGTGGGGCCTGGACAAAACCTACCGCGGCACCTACTTTGGCATTTTCTTCATCGTGTGCTTTGGCAGCCGCTTCTTCATTGAGTTTGTCAAAAACGACCAAGTGGACTTTGAGGCCGGCATGCTCCTGAACATGGGGCAACTCCTCAGCATTCCCTTTGTCCTGCTGGGTATCGGCTTCCTGGTATATGCCTACGTAAAAAAGGTTCCCGCCCGCGCCGTCCACCCGGACAAAGGTCCCCAGAAAAAAGAGCCCACCCACTTCGCCCACGCCAAGTAACCGGCCCCTGTCCCCTGGCGCCTGGTCTGGCCGCCTGGTCTGGCCGCCCACGCAATTTCGCCCGGCTACGGGCTTGAGCCGGCCACACCAACTTGCGCGCAGTTAAGCTAATCACGTAATTTCGCCCGGCCACGGGCTTGAGCCGGCCACACCCAACTTGCGCGCAGTTAAGCTAATCACGCAATTTCGCCCGGCTACGGGAGTGACAGATAAAGTTTTGATTATCAATAAGATACAGCATATTCCTCGTTCGGATTTTGAACGAGGAATAGTGTGTAAATCATTGTAGGATAACATGTTAGCTGTCACGGAGGCGCCGCCGCACACAAGCAGGTGCGGCAGCTACCAGCATACGGAACCGCCGTGGGCGCGAAAACAGCCTTAAGCGTAGCGATGGCGGGCCGAAAGGTCCGCCAGGGGCGCAATTCTGGGCCAAAACGTGGCAACAGCAGGACCTTCAAGGCATTAAAGCACACCTGAATGCCGCAGAGGGAGCTCTAGACAGGGTGAGTGTGCTTTAACAGGGTGGAAGGAGGGGCATTAAAGCACACCTGAATGCCGCAGAGTGGGCTCTAGACAGGGTGAGTGTGCTTTAACAGAGCCTGTGAGGGGTGGTTATAGCACAACGACAGGCACAAGAGGGCACGCAAAACGGGGTGGGTGTGCTTCAACACTGTGGGAGGTGGCAGTTAATTGACTGATTATAAGGATGATATAAAATAATCCTCGTTCAAAAACCGAACGAGGATTATAGCATAACCGACTGTGAAACAGCTACTTAGCTGTCACAAAATTAGTCCTGGATGGCAGCGATGCCGGGGAGGATCTTGCCCTCGATGGCTTCCAGCATGGCGCCGCCGCCGGTGGAGACGTAGCTCACCTTGTCCGCATAACCCATCTGGGTAACGGCAGCCACGGAGTCGCCGCCGCCCACCAGGGTGTAGGCACCGTTCTTGGTGGCCTCTGCCAGGTCCTCGGCGATTTGCAGGGTGCCCTTGGCAAAGTTAGGAAGCTCGAACACACCCACGGGACCGTTCCAGAGGATGGTCTTGGAGTTCAGGATGATCTTCTTCCAGTTCTCCAGGCTCTCGGGGGCGGCATCCATGCCCTCCCAATCGTCAGGGATCTCGGTGATGGGGAAAATCTTGCGGGGCGTGTCGTTGTCGAAGGCCTGGCCGCAGACGGTAGCGACAGACAGGGACAGGTTGACACCACGCTCCTTGGCTTCCTTCATGATCTCCAGTGCATCCGGAATGAGCTCGTCCTCATGCAGGGACAGGCCGATCTTGCCGCCCTGGGCCTTGATGAAGGTATAACCCATACCACCGCCGATAATCAGGTTGTCCACCTTGCCCACGAGGTTCTTCAGAACAGCCAGCTTGGAGCTCACCTTGGAACCGCCGATGATAGCGGTGAGGGGGCGCTGGGCGTTTTTGAGCACATTGTCGATGGCTTTGATTTCGCCTTCCATCAGGTAGCCGAACATCTTGTCGTTGGGGAAGTACTCGGCAATGAGGGCGGTGGAGCCGTGTGCACGGTGGGCCGTACCGAAAGCGTCGTTGATGTAGCAGTCTGCGTAGCTGGCGAGGGTTTTGACGAACTCCTTCTGGGAGGCCTTCACGGCAGCCTTGGCGGCTTTCTTTTCCTCGTCGGTGGCATCCTCCGCCAGGCCGCGCGGTTTGCCTTCTTCCTCTGCATAGTAGCGGAGGTTCTCCAGCAGAAGGGCCTCACCGGGCTTCAGGGCATCGGCCTGGGCCTTGGCCTTCTGGCAGTCATCGGCAAACTGTACGGGAACACCCAGGCATTCGCTCACGCGGCCCACGATGTGCTTGAGGGAGAATTTGGGATCCACTTTCTTGGGACGACCCAGGTGGGACATAATAATGAGGGAACCTCCTTCTGCGAGCACCTTCTTGAGGGTGGGCATGGCACGGCGGATACGGGTATCGTCCGTAATCTCGAAGTTTTCGTTCAAGGGAACGTTGAAATCTACGCGTACGATGGCTTTCTTGCCTTTGAAGTCGTACTTGTCAATGAATTGTTGCATGGGTATAGTGTTTATTATACATTTCCAATTTGCAAATTTAACTATCTTTGCAGAAAATTCAAAAGGTTATGGCGGTAGAATTCCCTGCACAGTATTGGCAAGACTATGAACTGGTGGACAGCGGCAACGGCGAAAAGTTGGAACGTTTTGGTAAGTATGTCCTGAGGCGGCCGGAGCCCAAGGCCCTGTGGACTCCCTCCCTGCCGGAGCAGGAGTGGAAACGGCTGAGTCACGTTACCTTCCAGCCCGGCGCCGGCTTTGGCAAGGCCGGCAAAGAGGACAGCGGCACCTGGAACAAGTCCAAGAAAATGGACGACCAGTGGAGCATTGCGTATAACGGCGCTCCGGACCCGGAAACCCATGCCGCCAGCGACCTTCACCTGAGCCTTCGGCTGGGCCTTACGTCCTTCAAGCACGTGGGCGTGTTCCCGGAGCAGGCTCCCAACTGGGAGTTCATCTATGCGCAGACGGCGCGCCTTGCCCGCATCCACAAAGCCAACGGCCTGCCTGCTCCCAAAGTCCTGAACCTGTTCGCCTACACGGGTGCGGCATCGCTTGCCGCCAAGTGCGCCGGAGCCGATGTCACTCATCTGGACTCCGTGCGCCAGGTCGTCACCTGGGCCCGCGAGAACATGGAGCGCAGCGGCCTGGACGGGGTTCGCTGGGTGGTGGAAGATGCCCTCAAGTTCGCTAAACGGGAAGCCAAGCGCGGCAACAAGTACGACGGCATTATCCTGGATCCGCCGGCCTACGGACACGGCCCGGACGGAGAAAAGTGGAAACTGGACGAGCTCCTCTTTGGCCTCCTGCAAAACGTGGCCGCCATCCTGAGCGAGCGCGACGCTTTCATGGTCCTGAACCTCTATTCCAACGGCTACAGTGCCGCCTTGGGAGAGACAGTAGTTCGGGAAGCATTCAAAAACCAGTTTCTCCAGATGACCTCCGGGGAACTGGCCTTCAACGACTCCTTTGGCAAAATCCTGCCACTGAGCATCTTCGTGCGCATTAAACGATAGCGCCCCCATCATCACCCTGTGTGAGAAGCCCAGGATGCACCTTCCGCACTTCGGGAGTGGCAGCTAATCACTTGTCCCACAATAACTTATAATACAATCCTCGTTCGAAAATTGAACGAGGATTGTATAGCAACTACCTGATAATCAGATGATTAGCCGCCACAAAAATTGCCACAACAGGGGCCAAGCAGAAGCTACCCCACCACCTCCAGGGAGTCAGAGGAGCGTTCGGGCTTATAGGAGCCGCCGGAAGCGGCGTGCAGCAGCGCCTCCAGGTTGGCCACGATGGCCTCCGAAAGGTCTTTGTCCCCGTACTGCTTGCACACGTCGGAGACATAAAGCAGCACCCGGCTGGCGGTCTCGAACTCATGGGAGCCCAGGGAGCCCCATTCCAGGTAGAAGCGGGCGGTGTCCGTGAGCTGGTCCCCAAAGCGGGCGGCCAGGTCCCGCGCCTTCTCCACTTCACCCAGGTAATAGTAATTCTCCACCATCTGGGCCACCATGTAGTCGTTCCCGCTGAACCCAAGCGGAATGCTCTCCAGGGGAAAATTCTGCTCCGGGAAGTTCTCCTGGCACAGGTCCATGATTTCCAGGGCTTTCTCATGCTCGTCGGCGTCGATCAACGCATTGGCCACCGTGAGGAACAGCTGCCGCTGTGAAAGTACGCCCAGGAAGGTGTACATGTTCTGGTAGTCCACAAAGTAATCCGTGCGCTTGAGGGCATCCCATTTGTACTTGGTCTTGAAGTCCCGGTACAGCTGTAGGGCGTCCACCTTGCCGGCGTCCGTAGAACTCACTTTGTTACGGATGGGCGTAAAGCGGTACGAGAAACCGTCGAACATCAGGTAATCCTTGATGCCCACGTTCAGGTCACCGCCCATATTGAGCAAATTCAGCGGACGGTCCCACTCATAGGTGGACAGGAAGTCCAGCAGGAACAGCTCCGGCTTGGAAATATAGTTCTTGTCCTTGGACATGGTGAGCATGATCTGCTCCGGAATTTCGTCGGCAAACTTCTGTGGGACGATTCCATATTTGAGGCAGTTCTCCTTATTCACCGGAATCACAATATTACGGGCGCAGATGAAATCCAGCTTGCGTCCGCTCTCCAGCGGAACCTTCATTTTGGGATCCTTGAACACATCCATCACGTCCGACAGGAGCATGGGAGAGCCGTCGTCATAGGCAATATACACAAACTCGTTGGTGCCATACAGGTACTGTTCCTGCGGAACCGTGAGTTTGAGCGGCTTGCTCTCGTTGCAGGCCCATTTCATCTGGTCGATATACCAGTCCGTTCCCAGCAGCGAGGTGTTCACCACGCGAACGTCCGTACGCACGCCCTCAATTTCCTGGGCATACCACAGCGGGAAGGTATCGTTGTCCCCGTGGGTGACCAGGAGGCCGTTCTCCCCTACCGAGTTCAGGTAGTTCCAGGCCATCTCCGGCGCAGTGTAGCGGTTGGAGCGGTCATGGTCGTCCCAGTTTTGGGCCGCCATCAACGCCGGGACGCACAGGCACAGGGCCGATACGGCGCCGGCAAGCGCCCCGGAAGGCACTTTCCTGGCAGCAGCGCTGAGCCACTGGTACAGCGCCGCCACGCCCAGGCCGATCCAAATGGCGAACATATAGAACGACCCGGCGTACGCATAGTCACGCTCACGCACCTGGTACGGCGGCTGGTTCAGGTACATCACAATGGCGATGCCCGTCATGAAGAACATCAGGAACACAATCCAGCTGCCGCGCTTGTCTTTGTCGTACTGGAACACCAGGCCCAGCAGGCCCAGCAGCAGCGGCAGGAAGAAGTAATGGTTCTTGCCCTTGTTCTCCCGCAGCGGTGCCGGAGCGTCCGACTGGTCTCCCAGGCGGAATTCGTCCAGGAAGCCGATGCCGCTCTCCCAGTTGCCGTCAAAGATATTGCCCGGCAGCGGAGAATGGACGTCGTTCTGGCGGCCCACAAAGTTCCACATGAAGTAGCGCCAGTACATCCAATTGAGCTGATAGTCAAAGAAATAGGCCATATTGGCCCCAAAACTGGGCTTGCGGTGCTTGGCACCCTTTATGCGCGTCCCCTTCCCCTGCGTATAAGTCTCATAAAAGTCGATATACCTGGGATCGGCCCCGGACCACATGCGCGGGAACAGCATTTTGCCTTCCGGCAGATATTCGGCATCGGCCGGAGCCTCCGCCTTTACGTATTTTCCGTTCAGCGGTGCCCAGTACTTGTCCTGCTTGAGGTCATACGGGGCGTCAAAATACTGCCCGTACACCAGCGGCGTGGAACCGTACTGCTCGCGGCTGAGGTAGCGCACCAGCGTGTACGGATTGTCCGGCTGATACTCGTTGGTGGGCGTTTTTACGCTGGAGCGGATAATGACCATGGAAAAGAGCGAGAAGCCCATCACCAGGGTGGTCACGCAGAGGATCACCGTGTTCCAGAACACCCGGCCCTTTTTGAGGGTGACAAACAGCGCCCAGAAGCACA
>CAMZCW010000149.1 GCA_947305045.1 uncultured Bacteroidales bacterium
CGGACTTCCCAATCCTGGTTGGTCTGGATGGTGAAGTTCAGGGGACCGCCGGCAGCGGAGAAGTCCTTGGACGGAGGCGTTACATACAGCCTTCCGGCGCGGCCCTGCTTGATGGTGATAACTTTGGTTTTGGCGATATTCTCACCCCGCAGGGTAAGGGTTGCGCTCCGGTCTTCCAGCGAAGTGTTGGATTTGGCCACCACCACCACGTCGGTGATAAGGGAGGATGACGCGCTGGAGGCGGGGGTGACGTCCAGCCAGTCCGCGCCGCTGGACAGGGTAAGGGTCCAGGGCGTATTGGCGCTCACGTTGAAGGTGATGGCATCCGGATCCTGGGACGCCAGGGTGTACACATCGACGGCGCTGCACTCCATGCGGATGGACGCGGCCGCCTTTTCCGGGGTCATCTGCGTGTCAATCTTGTACATCTGGCAGGAAGCCAGTGCACCAAGCACAGCCAGAGGAGCAAAGATTCTTGTTAACGTTTTCATATCGGTATTGTTTTTATTCAGAGGTTAGAGAGTCCATCCGGTATTTTGTGTGAGGTTGGGATTGTTGAAGGTTTCGGCCTGCGGAATGGGATACAGGCTCATCTTGTCGGACCAGGTACGGGTTTCCACCACTTTTCTCTTGTAGGAGAGCGTGGCGCCGTTTTTGACAATCTCCACACCGTCCAGCTGGCCCATCACGCCGGAGGCGATGTTCCAGCGGCGGATGTCCCAGAAGCGGTGGTCCTCAAAGGCGAATTCTACCCGCCATTCCCGGCGTATAGCCTCACGGAAGGCACTCTGGGACGTAGCCGTCACATTGGGCATGCCGGCGTTGGCGCGTACCTGGTTCAGGGCCTCCAGGGCACTCATGCCCAGGGAGGCATCCGTAGGACTGCCCAGCGCCTCGTTGGCGGCTTCCGCAAAGGTGAGCAGCACCTCCGCGTAGCGGTAAACAATCCACTGGTGCTTGTTGGTCACGGTGTTTTCCGGCGTGAAGCTGGTGCTTTCCTGGATGTAGCGGCGCAGGTAATAGCCCGTTACGGTTCCCAGGTCACTGCGGGTGGCGCTATAGTCCTTGCCGCCCACGAAGGTCTCGATGGCGGTTCCCTTGAACGCCATGCCGTTGGCCAGGATGGCGCGGGCAAAGCGCGGGTCACGGCCCTCGTAGGGATTGGTCACGTCAAAGTCGGGATCGGCCGTGCTCCAACCGTTGCTTCCCAGGGTGATGTCGTAACCGCCCAGCGTCTGGAAGGCATCCACCAGCTGCTGGCTGGGATAGGTGCCGCCCATGGACGTACGGTTACCCTCGGTGAAACGCACCGGGAAGTTGTAGCGCTCGAAGCTCTGGCTCTCGGAGCGGGAAATAGCGAAGATGACCTCCGGCGAAGCCGCGTTGTTGGCCTTTTCCGCCGGATCCAGGCTGTACTGGTTCAGGTCCATGATGTCCTTGGCCGCCTGGGCGGCTGCACGCCACTTTTCCCGGTCTCCGGAAGGGTTGTGCAGCGGGGAGGCGGCATACAGCAGCGCCTTGGCTTTCACGGCCAGGGCAAAGCCGTTGGTAATGCGCCCCACCTCGTCGTCCAGCAGGCCCACATAGGTTGTAGGAAGCTCCTTGGCGCTCTCTTCGCATTCTTTGACAACAAAGTCGATGACTTCATCAAAAGGCGTTTTCGCGATGGCATTGGCTTCTTCTGCCGTGAGCATGGTCAGCGGCATGGCGATGTCGCCGTAGCGGCGGGCCAGCTCGAAGAAGAAGTACGCCCTGAGCACACGCGCCTGGGCAGGATAATACTGCAGGTGCTCCAGCCAGCGCTGGTACTTGGTGTCGAACCGGTACATGCTCAGGTCCACGGTCTTGATGGACTCCAGGAACTCGTTGGCGCTGCGCACGCCGTTATACAGGCTCCATTTGTCGTCCACCGTGGCAATGGGGCTCCAGTTGCCGTTGGTGAAGCGCTGGACGGAAGCATCCGGGTCTGCGTACTCGGCGTCGTCGGAGCCGCAGTCACGCAGTGCGCTGGACACATCGGCGATATCCTTGTTGGGCAGGTATCCGTAGATGTTCGCGAGCATCTTCTGGATATTGCTGTAGGTCTTGTACATATCCTCGCGGGAGTACTGGCTGGAAGACTCGTCAAAATCCAGGAAGCTGCAGCTGGCAGTCAGCGCGAGAACACTCAGAATATAAAGTAGTTTTTTCATATCTCGTATCCTCCCCGTTTAGAAGTTAAACTTGATTCCGGCCCAGAACGTGCGGGTGGAAGGATAATAGGCACCCAGCTGTTCGGGATCGGCAAAACCGATGTTGTCGGCGCTGAACAGGTTGGTTGCGGTGAGGGAGATGGTAGCGTCGCAAATCTTCATGGCCTTCCTGGGAATGGTGTAGGAAATACCCAGATTCCGCAGTTTGATGAAGGAGCCGTCACGATACCACAGGGAGTTGGAACGGTAGTTATTGTTGTTCTCCTGGGTGGTCAGGCGCGGCATGGTGGCTACGCTCTCACGTCCGGGAGCCCAGGTGATTTCGCGGTTGAGGAAGGTCTTGGAAATGGTTCCGTTCCCCACCAGCGGCTGGTACAGCGGGCTGTCCAGCAGGCTCACGGTGACACCCGTTACCCCCTGGAAATCGGCATAGACCTTCAGGCCTTTCCAGCCAAAGTGCAGGCCGAAGCCGAACTGCAGGAGCGGCGTGGAGCTACCGAACATCTTTACTACGTCCTGGCTGTCCACCACACCGTCACCGTTCTGGTCGCGGTACTTCAGGTCACCGGGACGCACCTCGCCAAAGGTTTGCTGGGGGCTGTTGTTGATTTCCAGCTGGTTCTGGAAGATGCCGATGACCTCCAGGCCGTACTTCTGGCCAACGGGATTGCCCTTGCGGTACAGGTAGTCGTACATCTGGTAAGCCTGGCCGTCGTTGATCACCTTGGTGAAGAGCCAGCTGCCGTTGGCATAGGCACCGTAGTTGAAATCGCCCCGGGTCTCGTCCCAGTTCAGGGCCAGGTCAAAGCCCTTGTAGGATTGCTCGCCCAGGCTCTGGTCCTTGAGGCCGATACCAATGACACCGGAAATGTTGGACGGGGTAATGAGGATGTTGCTGCGCTTCTCCAGGAAGCCGTCCACATTCACGCCCAGGCGGCTGCCAAAGAATTTGGCATCAATGCCGAAGGTCACCTTGGAGGAAAGCTCGGGAGCCAGGGTAACGGCGGGCATGTCGCCTTCCTTACGGCCGCTGATGCTGTTATTGCCCTGGCCGTCAAAGTAATAGCTGTTGCCGCTCACGTAGTTCTCGCGCCAGAGTTCGTGTTCCAGGTCGCCGTCGCTGCCGGACATACCGGCCGATGCATAGGCCTTCAGGTACGGGTCTCCGGGCAGGATCACCGCACCCAGGCTGAGGGCCGGATACAGGTGGAAGCGCTTGCCCTTGGGCATGTAGGCGCTGCCGGAGTAGTTCAAAACCAGGTCGGCGAAGTAGCGCTCGCCCCAGTTGTAACTCACGGTTCCCAGGATTTCCTGCGTCTTGGAGGAGTTGTTCTGACCGCTCAGGATCCAGGAGCGCATGCGGTAAGCAGCATGGGCCTCCAGGTGGTTCTTCCCGAAGTCCCGGGCATAGTTCACGCGGCCCTGCAGCTCAAAACGCATCTGCAGGTTCTTGAAATAGTGGTCAAAGTCCACCGTCTTGGAGTTTTTGCCGTAGTAGAGCTGCTCGCTCAGGATGTAGCTCCGGTTGTCCAGTGCGGCTACCGTATTCACCAGTTCCGAGTACTGCCATTCCTTGGAGGCGCGCTCGTACAGGAGGCCGATGTAGTCAAACCCCACGTTCAAATCGACCCAGAGGCCCTTGGTGAGGGCACCCAGGTCCTGACGCAGGGTGGCGTCGGCCAGAACCTTGGTCTGGGACCACTGGCGCTGGCCATTCTCCTGCATCACGGCCACCGGGTTCACGGCGCCGTACAGGGCACTGCCGCCATAGATGCCGTCGGCCTGCTTCACGGGGAAGGCGGCGGCGGGCAGCATGTACAAGGTTTGCTCGATGTTGTCGGAGTAATAGCCCTGGTTGAACTCGCTCAGGCGGGCCATCACGCCAATTTTCATGGAAGTGGAGCGCGTGATGTTCACATCCACGTTGGCGCGGAGCCCAAGGCGGTTGTCGTAATGGTTGGCATTGTAGCGGTCGTCCGCCGTGCCTTTCTTGTACAGGAAGTCTTCCTTCAGGTAATCCAGGGCAGCGAAGTAACGGAAGTTCTGGTTACCGCCCTGGAAGGTGAACTGGGCACGGTGGTTGTCACCGTGGTCGCGGAAGACCTCGTTCCACCAGTTTACGTTGGGATAAGCGTAGGGATACTGACCGCTGTACAGGGCCAGGAGTTCGGCGTCCGAGTATTTAGCCGGAAGGCCGTCCAGGCTTCGGGCTTCGTTCATCATGAAGCCGTAGGTGTAGGAATCGGCAAATTCCGGAGCCCGGAACATGGTGGCCACGCCGTAGCGGTACTGGGCGCTCACCTTGAGGCGGGAGTCCTGACCGCGGCGGGTGGTAATCATGACCACGCCGTTACCGCCCTTTACGCCATACAGCGCAGCGGCGGCGGCATCCTTGAGCACGGTCACGGATTCAATCTCCAGTCCGGAGATATCCTCCACGTCACGGGGCAGTCCATCTACCAGCAGCAGCGGGCTGTGGCCGTGCAGGCGCAGGGACAGCTTGAGTTTGGCCTGGTTGGAGTCATAAGTGCTGGAGCTGTTCTTCACCAGCAGACCGGAAAACTGGCCGTAGAGTGCATTCGAAATATCCGCTTCGGGGCTCTTGTCAAAGAGCTCGGTTCCGGCATTCAAGCTTGAGTAGGCTTTCAGGTTGTAGGCATTGCCGATGGAGATGGAGTCCAGCATGGACTTTTCCTGGGCAAAGGCCGTAGAACCTGCCAGAAGAAGCGGAAGAAGGATATATGTATAGATTCTTTTCATCTTCGGGTACCGTTTTTAGTTTACCAGCCGGGGTTCTGTGTCATCCCGTAGTTCTTTTGGATTTCAACGGAGGGGATGGGAGCCAGATACCACTTGGTGTCGAATTCAGTGTACCACTTGCGGGGCGGATAGGCGTCTTTCACGGCAAAGCGGAAGGACGTGGCCTCGCTGTTCTTGTCACCGATGGAGGTGAGGCCTTTCAGAGGCGTGGTGAAGGCTTCCTTGAGCCCCCAGCGAATCATGTCAAACCAGCGCACTTCCTCAAAGCCGAACTCCAGCTCGCGCTCCAGGATAAGGGCCTTGCGGAACTCTTCCTTCGTCAGGCCTTCCGGGAGACCGGGCAGGCCCACGCGGGCACGTACGGCGTTCACATAGGAATAGGCTTTGTCGGAGGGACCGCCATCGGCCTCGTTGTAGGCCTCGGCCGCGTTCAGGAGCACCTCTGCGAAACGCATCATGCACCAGTGTGGCGGATTGGCCCGGTCGCTGTTCTGCTGCATCACGAATTTCATCATGAGGAAGCCGGGGCAGCCGTCCTGGTGATATTTGTGGTTGTCGTAGGCACGGCCCACGGTGCCGTCTCTCCAGATGTCGCCGGGGACGCCCACATTCTCGTACAGACGGGGGTCACGGGTTTCTGTGAAGGTGGCACTACCCACTTTGAGGGTGCCGTTGGGATCGGGTTTAAAGAAGGGATGTTCGGGCCAGTTGCCTTTGTTTTCCCAGTCAAAATCCTCCGGGAAAGGCTTGCCGTCGGCCCAAGGGAACTTGTTCACCCAGTTCAGGGAACATCCGCTGCCGTAGGAGCCCTGGATCTCGAAGTGCTTGTCGTGGTAGCTGGTGCTGTTGGACTTGCGGATGGAGATGATG
>CAMZCW010000150.1 GCA_947305045.1 uncultured Bacteroidales bacterium
ATCCGCACCGATGGCATGCAGAAAGCCTACGTAGGAACTGGACATGCACACCAGCCGATGAAAAGGGCCTTGCAGGGTATCCACGCCCCCGCCCGGCGCCGTCACCAGCACCTTGCCGTCCTGCAGGCTGAACCAGCGGGCATATTCCATACCGCTGCCCGGCTGCCCCGGCGTGGTGCCGCAGGCGGCAAAAAGCAGTCCCGCAAAAGCTGCTATGATGCTATTTCTCAAGCGTTTCACGCCATAATTTGAATGGATTCCGAAGCAAATGTGAATTGTAGAACCGCCGGTCGCCCGTCACTTCCCTGCCCAGCCACGCCGGCCGCTCAAATGCCTCGTCCGGGGATTCCAGTTCAATCTCCGCCATCACCAGCCCCTCATTGTCCCCATAAAACACGTCCACATCGAAGAACCTTCCGGAAGGAGGTATATCCTCTGAAACCCTTCGCTTCGCTTCGTCCCTCCCACAGCCTCCGGCTGCGGGCCCCTCCCATTCATTCGGACATGGGCGTCCAAAGGTTTCAGAGGGTATACCTCCTTCCGGAACAATATAGCGGGTTTTTTCGATGGAGCCGCCGCGGCAGAGGAGGAAGAGTTCCCGGGCGTCTTCCAGGGGGATTTCGCGTTCCCACTCGTGGCGGGAAATGCCGTTCACGGACGGTCCCTTGATGGTCAGGAAACCCTGCTTGTCCCGGATGCGCACGCGCACCGTATTGCCGCCGTCGTGGGCAATGTAGCCCTGCCTAATCTCATAGGAGGTAACAGCCAAGTCCTTGAAGGAAAAGTCTTTAACCAGGAATTTACGTTCAGTTTCTATATGCATTACATGAGCCACTTGGACATATCTTTTCCGGCAGCCATTCCCTCCCGGATCTCCGTGGAAGAAATGGTAACCAGCGGAGCTTTGAGCAGCACGATGCGTGCCCCGGGACATTTTTTCACCAGCCGTACACGGGCATGGCCGCGGTGGTAGCCCTTCCGCGGGAAAACCGCCACGCCAAATTCCGTGAGGATGCGCTCGTAATAGCGCCAGCCGTCAAAAACGGCCAGGTTATCGGCCCCGATAATGAGGGTGAACGTGTTCTGCGGCTCCCGCTTTTGCAGCACCTCCATCGTGCGGATGGTGTACTGGGGCGGGGTCATGTGCAGCTCCACGTCTTCAACTTGCACATCCAAGTCCGGATGGCGCCGTACGGCCGCCACGGCGGCATCGAAGCGGTCCTGTCCCGCCGGAAGGCTGTGCCGGTCCTTGAACGGATTCTGCGGCGTAACCACCAGGTACACCCTGTCAAAACCCGCTTCCCGGGTAAGGAAACGGATGATGGCCTCGTGCCCCTTGTGAAGCGGGTTGAAAGAGCCGCTGTACACCGCAATCTTCATACACCGCCAAAGGTACGAATATTTTTTGTATATTTGTATGATTCTAATGATTGGAAACATGTCTGGTAAAGTTCTTATCTTCTCGGCGCCCTCCGGTTCGGGCAAAAGTACCATCGTCAATCACATTCTGGGCCTGCATCCGGAAATTGAGTTTTCCGTATCGGCCACGTCCCGCCCGTCCCGCGGAACGGAACAGGATGGCGTAGAATACCTGTTTTATAGTGCCGACACCTTCCGCCAGCTGGTGAAGGAAGACAAATTCGTGGAGTATGAAGAGGTGTACCCGGACCGCTTCTATGGCACGCTCAAGAGCGAAGTGAACCGCATCTGGGCCAAGGGGCACGTGATTGTCTTTGACGTAGATGTCAAAGGCGGCGTCTCGCTCAAGAAATATTTTGGCGAGGCCGCCCTCTCCGTCTTTATCCAGGCGCCGTCCGTGGAAGAGCTGCGCAAACGCCTTATTGCCCGCGCCACAGACCCGATGGATGCCATCGAAACGCGTGTTGCCAAGGCTGCGGAAGAGATGACCTACGCACCCAGGTTTGACAAAGTGCTTGTCAACGATGACCTGCAGACCGCTTATCGCGAGGCGGAAGAGCTTGTCGATTCTTTCCTTAAAAAATAGTATGACACGAACCCTCCTTCCCCTGCTGCTCATCCTGATGGGATGGAATGCATCGGCCCAGGAAGAGGCGCGCCTGCTCCGCTTCCCGGCCACCAACAGCACAGATGTTGTTTTTTCCTATGCCGGAGACCTTTTCACCGTGCCCATTCAGGGCGGTGAAGCCCGGCGCCTGACCAGCCACATTGGCTATGAAGGCTTTGCGCATTATTCTCCGGACGGCAAAACCATTGCCTTCACGGCGGAATACGACGGCAACCGCGAGGTATACCGCATTCCCGCTACCGGCGGCGAACCCGTACGGCTCACCTACACCGCCACCAATCCCCGGGACGACATGGGAGACCGCATGGGCCCCAACAACATGGTCATGGCCTGGAGCCCGGACGGAGGACGCATCATTTACCGCAACCGCGTGGAAGACGGTTTTGCGGGCAAACTCTGGAGCGTGTCTCCGAGCGGCGGCATGCCGCAGGAACTGCCCCTGCCGGAAGGCGGCTTCTGCTCCTTCTCCCCGGATGGCAGCAAACTGGCCTACAACCGCGTGATGCGTGAATTCCGCACCTGGAAATACTACCGCGGCGGCATGGCGGATGACATCTGGATTTGGGACGCGGCTGCGCAAAAGGTGACCAGTATCGGCAGCCACGACGCCCAGGACATCTTCCCCATGTGGGTGGGCGAAGAGATTTTCTTTGCCAGCGACCGTGACATGATCATGAACCTGTTCGCCTACCACACCCGCACGGGCGCCATCCGCAAAGTGACGCACTTCACGGAGTACGATGTGAAGTTCCCCTCCACGGACGGGAAAACCATCGTCTTTGAAAACGGCGGTTGGCTGTACAAGTTCATCCCCGCCACAGGCGCTTGCGAGAAAATCCCTGTCACGCTGGGCTCGGACGCCATCTATGGCCGTACGCTCCGCAAAGACGTAAGCAGCCGTTTGTCAGCCGCCAGCCTTTCTCCGGACGGTTCACGTGCTGTAATTACCGCCCGCGGCGAGGTGTTCGATGCCCCCGTGAAAAAGGGCGTCACCCGTAACCTCACCCGTTCCTCCAACTCCAACGACCGCGGCGCCACCTGGAGCCCGGACGGCAAATGGATTGCCTGGATTGGAGACGCCACCGGCGAAACGGAACTTTACCTCTATGACGTAAAAGCCGGCAACGTGAAACAGCTCACCAGCGGGGCCGATACCTACATTCGCAGCCTCCAGTGGGCGCCGGACAGCAAACACCTGTATTATACAGACCGCAAGAACCGCTTTGTGGAAGTATCCCTGGACGGCAGCAAAAAAACGGTGATGCAGAACCCTGAACGGGAGTTTTACGGGGTCAGCATCTCCCCGGACAGCAAGTGGATTGCCTATACCCGCCCGGCTGCCAACGAGATGGACATCGTGTACCTCCGCAGCCTGGAAAGCGGGCAGGAATACCCCGTGACAGACCGCTGGTACAATAGCGGCAGCCCCACCTTCTCCACTGACGGCAAGTACCTCATTTTCACCAGCGACCGTGACATGAACCCGCAGTACAGCCGTATTGAATGGAACTATTCCTTCCAGGACATGAGCGGCGTGTACATGGCCCTCCTGGCAGCGGGCACGCCCTCGCCCCTCATTGCCACAGACCCTTCCGTGAAGGCAGAAGAAACGCCCGCTCCCGAAGCAGACAAGCCGGGCAAAAAGGCCGATAAGAAAGCCGACAAACCGGCGATAAAAGTGGATCCGGAGGGAATTAGCCAGCGCATCGTGAAAATCCCCGTAAAGGGCCGCCGTTTTTACTGCGACGGAAAGAGCCTCTGGTACATGGGCCGGGGCGGCACCCGTGTTTATACCTTTGCCACCGGTGAAGACGAGCAGGCCACCGAGGCCTCCATGGGTGTGACCCCAGGCTCCTCCAAGGCCCTGCTCCGCAAAGACAAGGACCTGTATGTAGCTTCCGTGGGCACCAAGATGTCCCTCAAGGACAAAGTGGACCTGAGCAGCCTGGTAACCATGGTGGACTACTCCCAGGAATGGGCCCAGCTGTACGACGAAGTATGGCGCGCTTTCCGCGACGGCTACTACCTGGAAAACATGCACGGAAGGGACTGGAATGCCATTAAGGCCAAATACGAGGTTCTCCTCCCCTACGCCCGCACCCGGCTGGATGTGAACTACATCATTGGCGAAATGATTGCAGAAGTGGCCTCCGGTCACTGCTATGTTTCCCCGGGCGAATACCCCAAGCCGGAGCGCATCCCCATGGGCCTTCTGGGCGCAGAGCTGTCCAAGGTAGACGGCGGCTTCCGCATTGACAAAATCCTGGAAGGTGCCACCTACCGGCCAGAACTCCGCTCCCCCCTCACCGAACCCGGCCTGGGCGTCAAGGAAGGAGACGTTATCACCACCATCGATGGGGTTTCCCTCTCTGATATCGACAACATTTACAAGCTCCTGGTGGGCAAGGCAGAGGTCCTGACGGAACTGACCATCGGCGGCAAAAAGGTGGTGGTAAAACCCATTGCCGATGAAGGCCCGCTGTACCACTACGCCTGGGTACAGAAGAACATCCGCACCGTAGAAGCCCTTTCCGGCGGCCGTGTAGGCTATATCTACATCCCGGACATGGGCCCCGAGGGCCTGAGCGAATGGGCCCGCTACTACTACCCGCAACTGGACAAGGAGGCGCTCATCATCGATGACCGCGCCAATGGCGGCGGAAATATTTCGCCCATGATTATCGAGCGCCTGCAGCGCAAGGTGTACCGCATGACCATGCGCCGTGGTTCCACCCTTACGGGTACGGTTCCGGAAGGGACCCATACCGGCCCCAAGGTGCTCCTTATCAACAAGTATTCCGCCTCCGACGGAGACCTCTTCCCCTGGAGCTTCAAGGCCAACAAGCTGGGGACCGTGGTGGGCACCCGTACCTGGGGCGGCATTGTGGGGATCAGCGGTCCTCTGCCGTACGTGGACGGAACTGATGTCCGCGTTCCGTTCTTCACCAATTACGACGCCGCCACCGGCGAGTGGATTGTAGAGAACCATGGCGTGGACCCGGATATCCTGCTGGACAACGACCCGTTAAAGGAGTACGCCGGCGTGGACGAGCAGCTGGAGAAAGCCGTACAGATAGCCCTGGAACAGTTGAAAACGCGCAAGGCGCTGCCTGGTGTTCCGGCCCCGCGCACTTTCAAGGATCTGGGGCTTCCGGAAGTGTTTTAAGCTATGGTTTTTTTGGTCAAAAATGCGTATATTTGCAGATTAGAAAATTACTAATTATTTATAATTATAAACTATGGTTTCTTACAAAGAACTGGGCCTTGTAAACACCCGCGAAATGTTCGCCAAGGCCATTAAAGGCGGTTACGCCATCCCTGCTTTCAACTTCAACAACATGGAGCAGCTCCAGGCCATCATCATGGCAGCTGCAGAGACCAAGAGTCCTGTGATTCTCCAGGTTTCCAAGGGTGCCCGTAATTACGCCAACTCCACCCTCCTCCGCTACATGGCAGAAGGTGCCGTTGCATACGCCAAGGAACTGGGCTGGGAGCATCCTCAGATTTGCCTCCACCTGGACCACGGTGACAGCTTTGAACTGTGCAAAGATTGCGTAGACATGGGCTTCAGCTCCGTGATGATCGACGCTTCCTCCCTCCCGTATGAGGAGAACATCGCCCTCTCCAAGAAAGTGGCGGACTATGCTCACCAGTACGATGTTACCGTTGAGGCAGAGCTGGGCGTGCTGGCCGGCGTAGAAGATGAGGTCTCCTCCGAGGAATCCCACTACACCCGTCCGGAAGAAGTGATTGACTTCTCCACCCGCAC
>CAMZCW010000151.1 GCA_947305045.1 uncultured Bacteroidales bacterium
GGGTCTGCCGGAATCAGGAGCAGCTTGATGTTCTGTTCCATCTCCGGGAGCTGGGGCTCAATCTGGGCAATCTCGTCCTTGGCCATTTCCTTGAGGTCATCGTCCTTCTCGTTCATGAGGATGTCCTTGGCCTGCGAGAGTTCATCCACCAGCCGTTTGTACTCCAGGCCGGCCGCAATGATGGGCTGCAGCTCTTTGTAGTCCTTGTTCAGCTGCACGAACTTTTTCATGTCTGCAATCACTGCAGGGTCTGCCAGCTGCTCTTCCAGCTTCTTGTATTTGTCCTGAAGGCTCAGTACCTTCTCCAGCAACGTATTTTCTGCCATAAAAATTGTTTTAACCTGCAAAGATAATCATTTTCCCGCAAATATGGAAAACACATGCGCCCGTGGCGGGGTTCGTGCAGCCCCTCCTGTCCTTTTTAAAGAGGAGAAAACAAGGGGCCTCTATAACCCCTTAGCCTTGGCCTGGTCCCAGAGGGCGTCCAGGCCCTCTCCTCCCCCCTCCCCGTTAAAGCACACCGCCTGTGACATCCAACAACTTGACACACAGCGACTTACATACTAATCCTCGTTCAAAAACAGAACGAGGATTATATTGTAAGTATTTGTGCTACAGGGAGTTAGCAATCACGTCCAAACCGCTCAAAGGCAGCGCGGGAAAGCGCCTCGCGGTCCGCAGGATGGGCTACCGAAATGAGCAGGCGGGCGCGCTCCTGCAGGGACTTGCCGTACAGGTTCACGGCGCCGTACTCGCTGACCACCCACTGGACATCGGCACGGGGCGTAACCACACCTGCTCCCGGCTGCAGCTGGGGCACAATTTTGGGCTGGCCGGAACGGGTACGGGAGGCCAGGGCGATGATGGCCTTGCCCCCCTTGGAGAGCTTGGCACCACGCACAAAATCCAGCTGGCCGCCGGTGCCGGAGTAGATGCGGGGGCCGATAGAATCGGCACATACCTGCCCCGTCAGGTCAATCTCGATGGCCGAATTGATGGACACCATGCCCGGGTTGCGCGAAATGACGCGCGGATCGTTGGTGTACGCGATGTCGCGCATGAGCACCTGCGGATTCTCGCGGATGAAATCGTATACCGCCTGCGAACCCAGGAGGAAGGACGCCACCACTTTTCCCGTGTCGATGGCCTTGCGGGAACCGTCAATGACGCCGCTACGGATAAGCGCCAGGGCACCGTCGGAGAACATCTCCGTGTGCAGGCCCAGGTGCTTGTGGCTGCCCAGGCAGGCGCAAATGGCGTTGGGCATGGAGCCTATTCCCATCTGCAGGCAGGCGCCGTCCGGGATAAGCGCCGCGCAGTTCCGTCCAATGGCCAGATCCGTCTCTGACGGCTGTGCATAGGTACTGGTAATTAAGGGCCGATGATCCTGCACCAGCGCCGTGAACCGCTCCAGCGGAACCAGGTCCCCGTATGCGAACGGCACCGCCGGGTTCACCACGGCTATGCGCTCCCGGGCCACTTCCAGCGCGGCGATGGAGCAGTCCACCGAGGTACCCAGGGACACCATGCCATCCACCGGCTCCGACACTTGCACCATGGCTACATCACAGCGCAGCGCACCGGTGCGGTACATGAGCTGGGATTCAAACAAATTGGTGGGGATATAGTCCGCCAAGCCGGCCTGTACGGATGCCCGCAGGTTGGGCCCCACAAAAAAACCCTGATCCCAGAAGGACCCCCGCAACGCTTCGGAGCCATAAGGCGCCGGCCCCTCCGTATGGAAATGATGGAAGTGCACGTCCTGCAACTCTCCGGCCCGCTCACAAAGCGCGTCGATAAGGATGTGCGGCACGCTGGCTATACTGGAGAGATGGATATGGTCTCCGCTCCGCACGGCACGTACGGCTTCAGCTGCGCTAATATACTTGGGCTCTTTCATTCAGAAAGCAAAGATAACACAAATTGTTGTATCTTTGTGCCGTCAAAACGCCAAATCATGCACACAAGAGAAGAAAAAATGGCCGCCTTCGGGCGCCTGCTGGACATTATGGACAAGCTCCGGGAGCAGTGCCCCTGGAACGCCGCGCAAACCATGGACACCATTCGGCCCATGACCGAGGAAGAGGTGTACGAGCTCAGCGACACCATCCTGGAAGGCGACCGGCAAGGCACGGCCAAGGAAATTGGCGACCTGCTGTACCACATGGTCTTCTACGCCCGTATCGGCCAGGAAGAAGGCGCCTTTGACATTGCCGACAGCATCAATAAAGTGTGCGACAAAATGGTGTTCCGCCACCCGCATGTCTTTGGGCCGATGGCCGGGAAAGCCACATCGGCCAAGGAAATTGCCGATACCTGGGAACTGGTGAAAGCCAAGGAAAAGGACGGCAACAAAACCGTGATGGGCGGCATCCCCAAGGCCATGCCGGCCATGCTCAAAGCCCTCTCCATGCAGGAGAAGGCTCGCGGCTGCGGCTTTGACTGGGAAAAACGCGAGGACGTGTGGGCCAAGGTGGCGGAAGAATACCAGGAGGTGTCGGAGGCCGATGAGGAGCACCGGGCCGAAGAATTCGGCGACCTGCTCTTCGCGGTAATCAACGCCGCCCGCCTGTACGATGTGGACCCGGAAGCGGCCCTCAGCCGCACCTGCGAGAAGTTCCGCCGCCGCTTCACCTACGTGGAGCAGGAAACCCTCCGCAGCGGTCGCCGCCTGCAGGATATGACCCTCGCCCAGATGGACGCCCTCTGGGACCAGGCCAAGGCTAAGGGGTTGTAGGGGTCAGGGGCTGAAGCCTACTTCAGCAGATTACCCAAGATGCTGCGGGTGAGCTCCTTGGTGACGGTGGTGGTGGCGCTCTTGGTGGCGCGCTTCACCATCTTGGAGCCGGTAGAGGTTTTGGAGCTGCTCTTTTTGCCGGTTACCTTGGAAGAAACGGCGTCTGCGGCAGCGCCGGCAGCCACACCCAATACGGCCGTGAGCACGCTCTTGAGCACTTTGGCGCCAATGCCGCTCCCCGCCTTCTTGGCTTTTTCCTTCTCCAGTTTCTCCTGCTCCTTGGCAGCACGGGCAGCTTCCTTGGCCTCAAGGGCTGCCTGCTTCTCCGCCTCCGCAGCGGCTTCCAGCTCTGCTTTTTGGCGCTCAGCCTCCTGGGTGGCAGCCGTAATGAGCTCATACGCGCTCTCCCGGTCCACCGGATGGTCATAGCGGCCATACAGGCGGCTACGCTTGATCAAGTCGGCCCGCTGTTCCGGCGTAACAGCACCAATCTGGCTTAGCGGGAACAGGATTTTGGCCCGTTCCACCATGGCCGGTGTCCCCTTCACATCCAGGAAGGAGACCAGCGCCTCACCGGTACCCAGCTCCAACAGCGTATCGTAGGTTTTGAAGGAAGGATTGGCGCGGAAGGTATCCGCCGCCACCTTCACCGCCTTCTGGTCCTGGGGCGAGTATGCACGGAGCGCGTGCTGCACCCGGTTTCCCAGCTGGCCCAGAATATTGGCCGGAATGTCCGTAGGGCTCTGCGTAATGAACCAGATGCCCACGCCCTTGGAACGGATGAGGCGAATCACCTGCTCGATCTTGTCCGTGAGGGCCTTGGACGTGCCCTCAAACAGCATGTGGGCCTCGTCAAAGAAGAACACCAGCTTGGGCAGTTCCATCTCCCCCACCTCCGGCAGCGTGGCATACAGCTCCGAGAGCAGCCAGAGCAGGAAAGTAGAGTACAACTTGGGCTGCAGCATGAGTTTATCGGCCGCGAGCACATTCATGATGCCCTTGCCGCCCTCGCACTGAAGGAGGTCATAAATGTCAAAATCCGGCTCCCCGAAGAACTTGTCCGCCCCCTGGTTCTCCAGTTCCAGCAGCGCCCGCTGGATGGCGCCCACCGAGGCCGATGTCACATTGCCGTACTGCGTGGTAAAGTCCGCGGCGTTCTGCCCCACAAAGTTGAGCATGGCCCGCAGGTCCTTCAGGTCGATGAGCAGTAGCCCATTGTCGTCTGCAATGCGAAACACGATGTTGAGCACGCCCGTCTGCGTCTCGTTCAGGTCCATCAGGCGCCCGAGCATCTGCGGACCCATGCGGGAAATGGTGCTGCGCATGGGGTGTCCCTGCTCGCCGAAGACGTCAAAGAAGCGCACCGGGCAGGCCTGGAACTGCGGGTCTGCAATCCCGAACTCCGGCAGGCGCTTCTCAATGAACCCGGACAGGCGGCCCGGCTGCGAAATGCCACTCAGGTCGCCTTTCATATCGGCCATGAAACAGGGTACGCCGGCCTGGCAGAAGGTCTCCGCCAGCACCTGCAGCGTCACCGTTTTACCGGTTCCGGTGGCGCCGGCGATGAGGCCGTGCCGGCACAGCATGTTACCGTTCAGGGAGATGGGTCCGTTCGGGGAATGGGCCACGTACAGCCCGCGTTCTTTATCCAGCATAACTATTTTCTATTAAGTCGATAATTCCAAAAATAAAAGCCCGGAATGGCCAGGATGGCCGATGCCGCAGCAATCCAGGGCGTATATTCCATCGGTACGCCAAAGCCAATCTTGTCCACCAGGATGAAGGTGACGCATACGGCGGTCATGAACACGGCCGGGAAGAACGTCACCAGGTACCAGGCGCCCTTCTTTTCCTTCTCCAGGTAGGTGGTGGCGGTCCAGAGCATGATGGCGGCCAGCGCCTGGTTGCTCCAGCCAAAGTAACGCCAAATGGTGTTGAAGCCGTTGGCGTCGGCAATATTGTACCAAAGCAACAGGGCCGATAAGGCAAAGAGCGGGATAGCCAGCAGCAGCCGGCTGTAGAGCTTCTTCTGCGACATGTGCACAAAGTCCGCAATGATGAGGCGGGCGCTGCGGAAAGCCGTATCGCCGGAAGTGATGGGCGCCGCAACCACGCCCAGGACGGCCAGGACGCCACCCACCAGGCCCAGCCAGCCCTGCGAAACCTTGGTGACCACGGTAGGGGCCGATGCCGTAATGTCCGAACCCACCTCTGCGGCACCGCCGTCGAAGAAGAACCAGGAAGCCACGGCCGCCCAGATGAGCGCCACCAGGCCCTCGGTAATCATGGAGCCGTAGAAGATGGGGCGTCCCAGCTTCTCATTGTCTATGCAACGGGCCATCATGGGGCTCTGCGTGGCATGGAAGCCGGAAATGGCGCCGCAGGCAATGGTGATAAACAGGCACGGGAAAATGGGCTGGTCCTTGAGCCCTACCTTGTCCTGCCAGCCGCCCAGGCCGTCCCAGATTTCCGGCAGTTGCGGCCATTTGACAAACAGGCACACCATGAGCGCCACGGCCATAAAGAGCAGCGCCACTGCAAAAACAGGGTAAATTTTGCCGATAAGCTTGTCGATAGGCAGCAGCGTCGCTATAACATAATATAGGAAGATGATGCCCACCCACAGCATGATGGCCTGACTGGTGCCGTCGCCGGCCATGTCGCCCAGAATGAGCGCCGGGCTGTACACGAACACCGTTCCCACCAGTGTAAGCAGCACCAGGGAGAACACCAGCATCGCAATCTTGGTGCCCTTGCTCATGTACTTGCCCACCAGTTCGGGCACGCCCACACCGCCGTTGCGCACGGACATCATGCCCACCATGTAGTCGTGCACGGCACCGGCAAAGATGCAGCCCAGCACAATCCACAGGTAGCTGGCCGGGCCGAACTTGGCGCCCATGATGGCACCAAAGATGGGACCCGTACCCGCAATGTTCAGGAACTGCACCATGAACACCCGCCAGGAAGGCATCCGGATAAAATCTACGCCATCTGCCTTGGTGACGGCCGGCGTGGGCCGTTTGGGATCCGGGCCGAACATCCGGTCCACAAACGCACCATAAATCACATACCCCA
>CAMZCW010000152.1 GCA_947305045.1 uncultured Bacteroidales bacterium
AGGGTGCCAACATCGCCGGCTTCATCAAGGTCGCCAATGCGATGGTGGACCAGGGACTGGTCTAATCCCTATTCGATCACGGCGGCCCAACCGCCGTTGCGGACCATGTGAATGTCGACAGTATCGTTGCTGTCGACATTTTTTTCGACCTTGTTATAGTGCATGGCCTGGTAGCCGGCGTTGACGCCGTCCTGGAAGGCGGTCATCTTGTGCCGGCCGCGGGAGAGGAAGTCCAGCTTGATGCTGAAATCACGCTCGGTGCCGTTCGTGATGCCTCCGATGAACCACTTGTTTCCTTTGCGCTTGGCTACGATAACGTACTCGCCGGCCTTTGCTGCCAAAGCACGGGTTTCGTCCCAGGTAGTGGGGACACTCGCGATGTAACGCGTGCAATCCTCGTTCTGATAATAGCGGGTAGGATTGTCACAGAGCATCTGGACGCCGCTTTCAAGGATCACATACAGCGCCATGTTGAAGGCGCGGGTGCCCGGGGCTCCGCTGTTCGGACGCGTGGCGCGGAAACGGTCCGGCTGCATGTTGTTCATGCCTCCGGGCGTGAAGTCCGCCGCGCCCACGGCGTTGCGGATGAAGGGAACCCAGAGGGTGTTGGCCGGGGTGCAACGTTCCATATTCTCCAGCCCCAGGACTCCTTCGTAGCTCAGAAGGTTCGGGTATTCATACTCCAGTCCGGCCGGTGTAAAGGCACCATGCCAGTCCAGGACGATGTGGTACTTCGCCGCCTCCGCCGTCACCTTCTTGTAGAAGTTCACCATCCACTGGTCAGCATGGTCCATGAAGTCGATCTTCATCGCCGGAATACCCCACTCGGCGTAGGTCTTGAAGATGGTGTCGAAGTTGTTGTAAACCGTAATCCAAGGCACCCAGAGGACGATTTTGACGCCGATACCATTACAGTAGCGGATGAGTTCGTGGATGTCCAGGTCGTCGTTCCCATGGAAGGGATCCGCCGTAGTCCGAGCCCATCCTTCGTCCAGCAGGATATACTCCACGCCGAACTTCGCGGCGAAATCGGCATAGTACTTATAAGTTTCCAGATTGCAGCCAGTCTTGAAGTCCACATCGGGACCAAAGGGCGCAGCGCCGTTCCACCATTCCCAGGAGAACTGGCCGGGCTGGATCCAGTTCGTGTCGTCCAGCACGCTGCGGCGGGACAATTGGGCCGGAATCGTCTGCTCGATAATGCCCTTCGAATCGGTCACGGCCACCCAGCGCCACGGGAATGACCGCTTTGCACTGGTCTTAGCGATGTACGGGGCTTCCTCAAGAATCTTTTCGCTGCGGTCGCTGGCAGGCTCCCAGCTCAACGGCACCTTCGGATAGGTAGGGAGAATGGCTGTGCCGTCCGTAGTCAGGAACAGATGCGGATAGTCGTCCAGGTCGCTTTCTCCGATGAGCAGCTGCGTGTCGTCCGGACCAGACATCAGCAGCGGCGATGTCGCCAGCTTGCGCTCCGATGCACCCCACTCGGCCAGCGAACCGCTGTGATAGGGCTCCTCAGAGGAGGTATTGAAAGACCGGGCCGTCTGGTAATTGGCCGTGAAACCGTCCGCCGGGATGAAAAGGAAATGGTCGTCATAGACCTCCACCTCCCCACTCCGGTCCATCACAAACCGGTATGCAACGCAATTGTCCATGACGCGAAGCAGCATCGACACGCCCTTGCCGAGCGAAAGCTCCGTCTCGTTGTATTCCACAGTGATGGTCGAGAACTTCAGCGGCACGACCGGCTGGATGCGGTCGAACATGAACTTGGTCTTTCCTACCTTGACGCTCCCGTCCGGTATGGTCTCCGTCCCGATCGCCAGGCGGATGTCCCGCATTTCATACACGGCCTTCCCGTCCTTCAGGACCGTATAGGACACCCGGTCGGACCCGGTGGACAGTTCGACGGCAATCTTCCCGTCCGGAGAAAGGAACCGGGTTGTTTTCGGGGCAGCAAAGGCAGCAACGCCAGTCAGCATAGCCATCAGGAAGCAGAAGAGAATTCTTTTCATCGTTTCAGCGTATTAATTGTCGCTAATTTAACGATAAATGCGCTTTTCTGCAAATTGGTCTTCCTCTCGGAAGGCTATCATGGCTACCGTCCCACTTTGTGTACCTCAAGACACGTATTCCCCGGTTTTTCTTGCCTATCGTCCCATCATTTGGACCTAAAGCCACGATGGAAGGTCACGGCGCATCCAGGAACCGGGCAACATCCTCCATGGGAATGGAAGTAACCCGAACTAATTGATGCACATCGGAACTGAAACGCCTGCGAAGTTGGAGAACCAGTTCTCGCCTTTGCTCCTCATTCAACTCAGCAACCTCGTTCTTGCCAAAGAGGGACCGGCAGAGGTCCGGGATGGCCGCATAGAGGACCTGGTCGCGGAAGGAAGGGAGAGCAGTCACCTGGAATTCCCGGTTACGTTTTGCCTTGGAGGAATTCTGTAAGAAGTAATTCATGCGTTTCGGTGTCCGGAAAAGTGACTCGACCAAAGTAACGGGCACATAGGATTCCGGTAAGATGTAACCGTCCTCCCCTACCAGCCAATCCGCAGGAAGGGTATGTTTTGTGTGCAGAAGTCGTCGGGCCGCATTTACAGACAGGGTTCCCAATCTCACCGCTTTTGGCGGAGTAGTTTGAAAAAATGTCCTGCCCGTTCCCCATCGGTATGCGGAAGGATGCAGGCAGATATTCGCAGCCGGCGGATTCATTTCCACATACGCGACCGCCCAATGGAAGGATTCGTCATCCGGACTGATCCGCCGGATGTCCACCTTGTTCCGCCTGAGCGGTTCTTTGACTCGATATTTCCTCGCCAGGTACCTGGAGCAGACTCTCTTGAAGGAGTCGATGAATTCCCGCGCCTCCGCTTCCGTGCAGTACAAGACATAGTGTACATGGTTGGACATCAAAACGAACGACAGGACAGTCACCCCAAGCAGGAAGGACACAACGGCCACATAGTTCATCCCCACCTTGTAATCCTCATCATCCCTGAACCAGAGTCCCTCCTTCAAATGCTCCGTCGTAACCAGCCAATAGTCCTTAGAACGGCAGTTCTTGATTGCTCCCATCGTCTATCCCTCCCTGTTCACAATCACCATTCAAGATTTTGTCGTTATCCATCCAAGATAAGAACCACCTATGCAATCGCTCCTCGTTTTCCCGATGTATTCTCTCCGAATAACTGTCATGAACCGGGTACGCCTCTTCAGTCATTTCCAAGTTCCAAAGTGCTCGATCGTACTTGTCAATCAAGTTCTCCCGTTCTTTGTCCGTCGGATTTCTGAGCAGAAGCTCATCATCCGTATCAGGAATTCTCGCTTGGAAAATGCAACTGCTACCCATGCGTACGTCCACGACTCGATGTGTCTTCCATGGGAGGAGATAATACTGTTTTCCCGATTCAGACTCGTATTTCCCAGGGTTCCTAAGAACGTCCAGCATGTCTTCCAATTTGTGGATCATCACGTTCCTGGCTATCCTGTTTCCGCGAATTCTTCGGATATAGTCCGCATAAGGTTTCGACCAGACCGTCTGTCCAAGCATCCAGTCCCGACGTTCCTCTTCGGTCAGGTTCCGAGGCATATTCAAACCCAACAGGTATTCGTCCGGTATGCTGTCATTTAACCGGAACCGCTTCACTTTCAGCGGCGGGACAAACAGATCCAACGCCGTCGTCCACTCGGGGTCGCCCTCCACATCGCAGGCATAGAGTCCTCTGGTGTAACCCGATGCCGCATATAACGCATGCATCATTCCCACCACCATTTCATCGAAATTCTTGGCCTTAGCCATCACCCGGAAAGAATGGCCGACCAGGGCATAACGTTCCTCGTCATTCCAATCCAGCGAAGTCAAGTCGATGATGCTCATACATTGATCCAAGACACTCATATCTCGCGCACATTAAGTTGAACATAGGGATGCAGACCGCATCCGATACAAATGTAGCCTTTCACCGAGAATCCACAAAGTATTTTTTCGCTTTTTTCAGCGAAAAAAAGGCCTACCGTGGCTATCGTCCCATCCGCTGGGCCTCAAGCCACGAATGCCCCGCCAAATCGTGTCTATCGTCCCACAATCTGGACCTCAAGCCATGCTCAGGCCTATCCCTTAAGCCAAGCAGGCCTATAGACAAGTTTCCCGCGCACCGATCAGATGCGCGGGAAACGGGAAACGAAGTTAGTAAGGTCTCAGAAACGCCGCCTACACCTCCACGGGCTTGTACTTCGGCACGAGGGACTTCATGATGACCCAAGCGATCAGGTACGCCACGCCGCAGAAACAGAACATGATGAAGTAGCCCGCAGGTTTGCCCTCGAAGCCGAGGAACCGGAAGGCGGAGCCGGCGTTCTCGGCAAAGGTGAACAAGTTGCCGGCCACCTTCTGGATAATCATGGAACCAATACCGCCAGCCATAGCACCGATACCCGTAATAGTAGCGATTGCATACTTCGGGAACATATCACCGATAGTGGAGAAAAGATTTGCGCTCCAAGCCTGATGGCCGGCACCAGCCAGGCCAATGAGAATAGAAGGCCACCATGGATTATCAAGTTTGATACCCAGCGGCTGGGCAAAGAGTGCAGCAATCGGGAAGAAGGCAAATATAAGCATTGCAAGCATTCGACCACCATAAGGATGCATACCCTTCTTCTCCACAAACAACTTGGGTAGATAGCCGCCGAAAATCGATATTACCGTCACAATCGCATACAATGTAAAAATCAATCCTTGTCCCAAGCCGGAAGTAGCAGGAGCCTTGAACTGGTTACTGAAATAGGATGGGGCCCAAAACAGGAAAAACCACCATACACCGTCAGTGAAGAACTTACCAAAGAAAAACGACCAGGTCTGGCGATACTTGTAACAATTCAAGTACGGGATATTCAACAATAGCAGAGAAATGACAAAGACAATTATATACCAAACGCTAGATTTGATGAAGAATAATGCTGCAAACAACGATAAAAGGCCCAACACGATGAATGCCCATGAATAAGGTAACATCGCAAATGGATTATCCTTCGGAGCGTTGGTCTGTTCGTCCTCTTTCTCGGAAGAATCATCTTGAAGAATATACTCCAGTTCCGCATTATTTACATGTTTACTGCTTTGAGGCTTGTCATACATGAAAGCCCAGAGGAACATCCAAATAAAGCCCAGACCGCCAATGATAATGAACGCCCATTCCCAGCCTAATGTCTTGGCAAGTGGCGGAATGCATAGCGGAGCTGCAAGCGCGCCCACGGAGGCACCGGCGTTGAAGATGGAGGTCGCAAAGGCGCGGTCCTTCTTCGGGAAGTACTCGGCGGTCACCTTGATGGCCGCCGGGAAGTTGCCTGCCTCGCCGAGCGCCAGGATGCCCCGGCAGAGCAGGAACAGATACACGGAAGTCGTGGATACGGCCAAGGCGACATTGCTCCCCGCCTCGACGGCTCGCATGGCGGCCACGCTGTCCAGACCGGTCAGATGGGCTGTCGCCCAACCGCAAGCTGCGTGCATGCACGCACCCGCAGACCATACACCGATGGCGATAAGATAGCCTCTCTTTGTGCCCATCCAGTCCACGAATTTACCGGCAAACAGGCAAAAAACGGCGTATAAAATGGAGAAAATACCGGTAATCGTTCCATAATCGGCATCAGTCCAATGGAATTCCGGTTTAATGAACTCCTCGTACGTGAGGGACAGCACCTGGCGGTCCAGGTAGTTGACGGTCGTCGCCACGAAGAGCAGCGAGCACAGCC
>CAMZCW010000153.1 GCA_947305045.1 uncultured Bacteroidales bacterium
GTTTTCTTCCAGGTTGATGTTGGTGGTGTAGTTGCTGCTCCACGGCGGGGTGAGGTTCTCGTTCCACAGTCCTTGCAGGGTGGCCGGGATTCCTTCCGTGCGGGAGCTGGCGATAAGCAGGTATCGGCCATACTGGAAGTACAGGGCTTCCAGTTCCGGGTTGGCTTCTCCTTCTGCGTAACGCAGGAGCTGCCGGTCCGTGGGGAGTAAGCGGATGCTGTCCGGCGTAGCGCCCAGGTGCAGCTGCACGCGGTCAAAGAGGGCTTTGTAGTCCTTTGTGTGGGCGTTTTCAAGCTTACGCCAGCCTTTGGCGGCAGCCTGTTGCGCCAGGTGCAGGGAGGCCTGCTTGTACTCCCGGCCTTCCCGCACGGGGTCTTTGTCAAAACCGTTGAAACTGGTGCGGTTGGCTACTACCACCAGGGCTTCCCTGGGGCCGTCAATCACCAGGGCTCCCTCCCGGGCCTGTGCCTGCTCGCAAAAAACGGTGGTGCGGAAGTGGATGCCCCGGTCCGGGCTGTAGGTGGCGTGCTGATTTACAGGGATATAGGCCGGAATATCGTGCCAGGCGGCATAGCCGTCGGCCAGGAGCAAATGTTGCCGGGCCTCTATGGTATTGGGCTGGGGGGAATGGAGACGGAGGGTGGCCCGGATGGGCGCTTCGCTGCGCAGGCGGAGCACAATCACGGAGTCCGGGGCACTTACCAGGTACTGACAGGTGAAGGTCCTCCCGTCCCGGCGGTAACGCACGGTGGCCTGCGCCTGAGAGATGTCCAACATGCGCTGGTATTCCGTTATTTGCGCGCCTTCCGGGTAGGTGATTTCCAGGCTGCCTAGCGGCTGGTAACTGTTGCTGTATCGTCCCTGCAGATGCCGTTGCAGGGCGTCGGCCCGGCGGTAGTCTTCCTGCTCCAGCGCCTCGCGTACCAAGGGAAGCCAGGCAGCCGGTGCAGCGGTGTCCTGGAAAGGCTCGCCGGTCCATAAGGTAATGTCGTTCAGGGAAATACGGTCCTTTTGTGTGCCGCCGTACACCATGGCGCCCAGTTGTCCGTTTCCCAGCGGTAAGGCCTCTTCAAAAAAAACCGCCGGCTCTCCGTAATGCAACGAGAGCGACGGCTGGGGGGAGCAGGCCAGGGCCAGCATGCCTCCCAGAAGAAGCAGCTTATGGGCGTTCATTTTACTTGGTGCCGAAGATGCGGTCGCCGGCGTCTCCCAAACCGGGAACAATGTAGGCGTTCTCGTTCAGGCGCTCATCTACCGCGGCAACGTAAATATCCACGTCCGGGTGCTCCTGCTGTACTTTGGCGATGCCTTCCGGTGCGGCTACCAGGCACATGAGGCGGATGTTCTTGCAGCCGCGCTCCTTGAGCATGGCAATGCCGTCGCAGGCGCTGCCACCGGTGGCCAGCATGGGATCCGTGAGGATAACCAGGCGGTTTTCGATGTCTTTGGGCAGCTTGCAGAAATAGACCACAGGCTTATGGGTTTCTTCGTCGCGGTAAAGGCCGATATGACCCACCTTGGCCACGGGCAGCAGGCTCAACAGGCCGTCCACCATGCCTATACCGGCGCGCAGGATGGGGACGATGGCCAGCTTGCGGCCGTTTACCATCTTGGCGGTCATGGGGCAGATGGGCGTTTCAATCTGCACATCCATGAGGGCGATGTCACGGGTGACTTCGTAGCCCATCAGCATGGCAATTTCTTTCAGAAGTTCACGGAAATCCTTGGAGCCGGTTTCCTTCATTCGCATGATCGTGAGCTTGTGCTGGACCATGGGGTGGTCGATAACGTGGAGTTGACTCATAGTAATAATAATGGTTCAAACGTTCAAAGTTACAGATTTGGGCCGACTTTCGCAAAAGAAATCCGAACTATCACCGCGCCGCAGCCCGGAGATACTCTCCTCCCGTGCCGATTTTTTTGGCATTTGGCCCTGAAAAAAGGTATTGCACGGGGGCGGTTTTTTTATTACCTTCGCATGGTTAAAACGAGCGAATATGCAAGAACTTAGCAAAGGTAAAAAAACAGCGCTTATCTGGACGGGGGGCATTCTGGGGGGGATGATCCTGCTCGGATGCATCGTCAATGTGGTAGCCAGGCAGCAACTCAGGCAGGCCCTGGCCAATATTCCCGGCGCTGAAGTCCATATCGGCCGTATCCATCTTTCCCTGCTTGCGGGCAATATCGAGCTCAAGAAGGTGGACTTTGCCCTCCGCGACACCACCGATGCCGGACCGGACATGGAAGGAAACATACAATCCATCAAATTGCAGCACGTGCACTGGCTCCGCCTTCGCAAAGGCGAAGCCCGGGCAGACCGCCTGCTTATCCGGGAGCCAGTCGCCCAGGTGCTCCTCAAAGCCCCCAAAAAGGAGGAACCGGACACTTCCCAGGCGCAGGCATCCTTCCTGAAAAAGGTATTCCTATCAGCGTTTAAGGTGGAAAACGGGAAGGTCCAACTGCGCAGCAAGGCGGATTCCACCCGGGCATCGGCACAGAAAATCAACTTCTCCGTAAGCGAAATTGACCTGAACCTTCCGGATGCCGCTTTTGCTTTCAATGACAGCACTTACCGCTTGTCTGTGGACAGCCTGGACTACCGGGATGCGCCGGGCCTGTCCCGCAGCCGGATTGCTCACCTGGAAACCACCGACGCCGGCCCTGTGGAAGCCCTGGGCCTCCACCTGTATAACTGCGTACCTCCGGAGCAGGTGGCGGAGCGCATGGGCAAGGTTGCGGCCATGTGGTACGATGTCCGGCTGGACAGCGTGGCTACCAGTTCCATCAACATTCCCCGCCTGATCAGGGACAAGCGCATTGACATAGACTCCATTCATATGGTAGGAACCAAAGCCACCATTCTCCAGGATGACCGCTATCCGCCGGCTGTTCCCTATCCCACCTTGCAGGAAGGTGTCAACAGCGTGGGCATGCCCCTGACTATCAAGCAAATCGATGCAAGATTCAAGGTTTTTTCCTTCATTTGGGAGACCACGCATATCAACCGCGGCACCTTCCCCATGAACCAGGTATCCTTGTTGCTGAAATCCGTGAGCAACGCTCCCGGCAACGTAATGGCGATGACCCTGAAAACCGGACGTCCCAACCACGGCCGCCTGAATCTCACCGTGTACACCAAGAACGACAAGCAGGAAACCACCTGGGGAAAGATGAAAGTCACGAATTTGGAAGCCGCCAAATTGGATGGGTTCACCCGTCCGCTGTTTGGTGCCACGGTGGAGGCCAATTTCCACCAGATTGACTGTGAATTCAAGGGCGATAAACACCAGATGGAAACGGAATTCTGCATGCAGTATGACCACTTGTCGGTAAAGGCCTGGGACGACGCATCGGCCCCCATCCAGTTTGTGGCGCAAAATAGCGGCCTGGCCACTTTCCTGGCTAACCTCCTGCTGCCCAAGGCCAATCCCGCCTCCCCCTGGACAGAGCCCAAGGAGGTGGAATTCAGCGTTAAACGCAACCCCATGCAGCCTTACCCGACCTATCTGGTCCAGAATCTCACCAACGGCATGCTTCACACCCTGCTTCCCGGCGGGAAAGTTCGCTCCTCAAAAAAATAACAACCTTGCTTGACGATGAATAAAAAGAACCTCGGCCGACTTGCGCTCTGCACGCTGATTCTCGCCCTGTTGGGCGGATGCCTGTACCTGAACACCCTCACGCCCATCATTACAGGCTATGCCGCCAAGAATCTGGCATCGGCCGTGTTTGTATCGGGCCGCAACCAGCAGGACGTAGAGCAGCTGGACCTGAATTTCTCCTTTATCAAGTACACCCGCAACAAGGTGGATTACGCCTCCAAGACGGTTACGAGCCGATTCCTGTGGGCATCGTCCACCGCCGCCTACCGCGAAGGATACGGTGTCACCCTGCTTCGGGGAAGGGATAAAGACGCTTTTTTGGCACAAACCTACCCGCTCCCGAAGGTGGCCGCCTACGAAGAAACCCTCCAGTGGGGCGATTCAGCAGAAATAGCCTGCCTGGAGCCTCTTGCCAAGGCGTTTGTGGACGACAAAGCCTACAACGGAACCCCCTTCGCCTTCGTCGTGCTGCACAAAGGAAAACTGGTGGCCGAACGTTACGGGAAAGGCATTACGCCGGAAACCAAGCTCCTGAGCTGGAGCATGGGGAAAAGTTTTGCCAGCGCCATCGCGGGCGTCATGGTGGGCGACTCCCTGGTGAGCCTTCACGCACCTATGGACATTCCCCAGTGGCAGGCCGATGAACGCAAAAACATCACCCTGAACAACCTGCTGCAAATGCAGAGCGGCCTGCAATGGAACGAAGACTACGGCAACCGGTCCGACGTAAACCTCATGCTGCACCGGGAGGAGGACATGGGGCTGTTCGCCCTGAACAAACCGTTGGAGCATGCGCCCGGCACCCACTGGTATTACTCCAGCGGCACCACCAACATTGTAATGCGTTATCTGCGCAGCCGATTTGACAGTGACCAGGCCTTCCTCACCTACCTGCGGGAACGCCTCTTTGGACCGCTGCACATTGCCAATCCGTACTTTGAGCACGACATGAGCGGAACCCCCGTAGGCTCCTCCTACCTATACGTGACCGCCCGCGACTTTGCCCGCTTCGGACAGATGTATCTGGACGATGGTTGCGCGAACGGCCAGCGTATCCTGCCGGAGGGCTGGGTGGAATATACGGCAACCCCCGCCTCCGCCAGTGAGGGCCGCTATGGCGCCTTCTTCTGGCTCAATCGTTGCAAGGTATGCCCGGACGTCCCGGAAGACATGTTCTCCTGCAATGGCCACGACGGCCAGCAGATTTACATCATACCGTCCAAGGATTTGGTGGTGGTGGTTCTGGGCTACTCGCCCAAACGTTGTATTGACTTCAATGCCCTGCTCAAGGACATTATGGAGAAAACAGAAGATGGAAGATAAAAACTTCACCACGCAAGAACTCGCGCAGTACAAGAAAAACTTCAACGAGAAGGACTTTTGGAAAAAGCTGCGCAGGATGGCCTACAAAGTGGGCTCCAAGATGATTTACTATGCCCTGGTGCTCTACTACACCTTTACGGACGAGAACACCCCCGCCCGGTATAAGGCCGTCATCGCCGGTGCCCTTGGCTATTTTATCCTGCCGCTGGACTTTATCCCCGACTTCTTTCCTTTCACCGGCATGGCCGACGACTGGGCGGCGCTGCTGGCCGCCGTCACATACGTAGCCACGGCCATCACCCCGGACATCAAGGCCCGGGCCCAGCTCAAACTGCAGGACTGGTTCTCCAACCCGGATTTGGGCGACCTTCGTTAAAGCCGGTATGTGGTCGGGAAGAACAGTCCTTTCCAGCACAGAAGAAGGCTGTTGAATGGGAGGGGCTGTAAGTCTGGTCGTTACAAAAAATCGTCTATGTAATAGCACATAGACGATTTTTGATAACCAGCTAATAGTCAGCCGCTTATATTTTACGCCTAGTGCTCTTGCAAAAGAGGTGTGCCAAGACCACTATCTTAACCCCTCGTCCTCAAAATAGCTCGTTTTTAAGGACGAGAGAGGTGAAATGGGCATTTCGTCCTCAAAAACGGGGCAAAACAAGGATGAGATTTCGCGGAGCGACACCCTGTCACCCCCTATAAACAAAAAACCATCACAACGGGCTGTGACGGGTATATAGAGAGTTTTGTCTGTGAGATTGATCGTAGTCAATCAAGACATAT
>CAMZCW010000154.1 GCA_947305045.1 uncultured Bacteroidales bacterium
GAGGTGGATGTCAAGCTCCTGGAGATTGACGCCAAGACCGGCAAGATGCGCCTGTCCATGCGCGCCCTCACCGAGAAGCCGGAAGGCTATGTGGAGCCCAAGCGCGCTCCCCGTGGAGACCGCGGTGACCGTGGCCCGCGCCGCGAAGGTGACCGCAAGGGCGGCAACGAGCGCCGCGGAGAGCGTGGCCCGCGTCATGACGACCGTCACGACAAACCCCGCAAGCCCCGCTTCGAGGAAGAAGAGCCCAAGCAGAACGAACCCGACGTGTTCTAAAAACTGAAACGCCTTCAGAGCCGGTCTTCTTTGAGACCGGTTCTTTTTTTATTATCTTTGTGCATGCTTATCGTACTGGAAGGCCTGGACGGGGCAGGGAAGTCCACGCAGGTCAAGAAACTGAAAGAATATTTGCTTGAGCGTTGCGGGGCGCTGGAGTACATCCATTTCCCGCGCTATGACGCTCCTGTATATGGGGAGCTCATCAGCCGCTTCCTCCGGGGAGACTTTGGCTCCAATGAGAGCGTGCACCCGCAGCTGGTGGCTCTCCTTTTTGCGGAGGACCGCCACGGCGCCGGTCCCGTTATCCGGAAGGCCCTGGAGGAAGGGAAAACCGTCCTGCTGGACCGTTACGTGTATTCCAACATTGCGTATCAATGCGCCAAGCTCACGGACCCGTTGCAGCGTAAGGAACTCAGGAACTGGATTTTCCGGACGGAATATGAGGAGTTCCAGCTTCCGGTGCCGGACCTGAACCTTTTCCTGGACGTTCCCATCGGCTTTGTGGAGCAGAGCCTTTCCCGGGAACGCTCCGGCGCAGACCGGAACTACCTGGAAGGCGCCCGGGACATCCATGAGGCTTCCATCGCTTTCCAGCGGGAGGTCCGCTCCATGTATCTGGCGCAATCGCAGCTGGACCGCCAGTTTCTCCGTATAGACTGTGCCGATGAAAATGGCCAGATGCTGCCTCCGGGTCCCATCTTCGCCAAAGTCCGCGGCATGATAGACCCGTATCTGAAATGAATACTTCGTATCAACGTTTCCGCCGCTTTGCGGCTGTCCTGGTGGGCATCGTCTTCCTGGTGTCGGGCCTCCTGAAAATGATAGACCCGGTGGGTACCATGCTCATCCTGCAGGAGTATTTCCGTTACTTCCAGGTACCGGGGCTCATGCCTGCCGCCAAAGGCCTGGGCATTGCATTGTCGGTGCTGGAGACTGCCGTGGGTGTGTCCCTCATTACGGGAGTGTTGCGCAAACTGGCAGCCATTCTTACCTACGTCCTGCTGGGCTTTTTCACCGTGGTCACGCTTGTCCTCTGGGTACTCAATCCCACCATGGACTGCGGCTGCTTCGGGGAGGCCGTCCACCTGTCGCATGCACAGAGTTTCTGGAAAAATGTGATTCTGCTCCTGCTGAGCGTCATTGCGTTCACGCCCTTCCATGACTTTGGGCGTCCCAAGCGGAACCGCATTGTGGCAGCGGTCCTGGCGGGGCTATCTATTTTGTTTGTAGCCATTTACAGCAACCGGCATGTGCCCATCATGGATTTTACCGCCTATGACTGGGGGGCGGAGCTGTATGCCTCCCTGGAGGACGAGGTAGCGGCGGATAACCATTACAAGGCGGCTTACGTGTACCAGAAAGACGGGAAGGAGGGTGTCTTTGACCTCACCGCCCTGCCGGATACCACCTGGACCTTTGTGCGGGTAGATACCGTGTTCCGCAAAACCACGGCCGTATCGGATGAGTATCCCATTCTGAGCTTCTCAGACGCAGATGGCGTGTACCATGACCGCATGGCCGCAGAAGGAAATGTGGTGGTACTGTCCATATACGATGTCTCCGACGCCCCCTGGGAGCGTGTCCGGGAACAGTATTATGCCGTGCTGCATGCCGGCGGTATGCCGCTGGTGCTGGTATCGGCCGTCCCCGGGGATGCCCGCCTGCCCCAGGACCTTCCGCTGTACTATGCGGACTATAAGACCCTGATTACCCTGAACCGCTCCAACGGAGGCGGCTCCTATTTCAACGCAGGGGAGCTGGTGAACAAATGGGATGCGCGCCACATGCCGGAGAACCTCCAGGCAGACTTTGCGGCAGACCCGGTGGACCTCTCCACCCACTACATCATCCGCCGCCGCTTACGCACACAGGGCTTCTGCGTCTATCTGGCGGCATTGCTGCTGCTGATCTAAGCGCAAATGATTATGGGCCGTCTCAAATTATTTGCCGTCATCTTTGCAGTTGTCTTTGCTGAGTTACAGGCTGGGGCACAGGAGGAATATCTGGTAGAGCCTTTTATGCCTTCTACTCCGCTTTGTTCGGCAAGTGTTTCGCAAATTCTTCAGGACAGTAAAGGCTTCATGTGGTTTGGGACGCCGGATGGGGTGGACCGCTACGACGGGTATGAGACGCTTCATATTCCATTCCCCGAAGGAGATAATGGTTACGGGAATGTACGCACGCTGTGTGAAGACAATCAGGGTAATATCTGGATTGGCTCCTACAAGGGTATCTGTGTGTGGGATGCCCGTGAACAGCGTATTAGAAAGTATTCGCAGGAGGGAGTTGCCCGCATTGTCAAATCCAAAGATGGCGCGTTGTGGGTTGCTGCCAACTATGATGGTTTTCTCCGGATAGACCCTCAGACCGGTGTTTGTGACACCCTTCAATTCTCTTTCCATAATGCCAGTGCCCACTTTGGCGAAGCTGTTGCCTATGATGGGGATAATACAATGTGGTTCCTGAATGGCGTTGGGGCAGTCTATCGTTGTGGCATAGAATCCAGGCAACTGGAGATGGTCGTCCCTTATACGGAGAGCCCGCTGAATGCGCGCGGAATTACGCGCCTGAACTATCTGGATGGTGTCCTTCTATTCGGAGCCGATGATGGCAGCCAGGGTATTTTCTTCTATGATACCCGTAGTGGAGAATTTGCTCATTTTGACCATGAAGATGTCCGTGCCTGCGGCGTTTCCTTGGACGGAGCGTGTTTCCTTGCTTCGGCCTCTGGCGTTTCCGTTTTCAAAAGCGGTATTCGGCAGGCCCTTAGAAGTGGTCTGGGGGGGGGTAGACATTTAATTGCCATTGACGCACAAGCGGTCTGTGTGGACCGGTCCGGAGATTATTGGATTGGTACAATAGGCCAGGGGGTTGTAAGGCTTGCTCCCAACTCTTTTGCATATAAGGAAATTTCTGCCGGCATGTCTGTCTCCGCCCTTGCCGGAGATGCAAAAGGCGTTATCTGGATTGGCACAAAGGGGGACGGATTGTGGTGTTGGGACCCCAAAAAGCAACAGTTGGAGGCGGTGCCTGCCGGGATTAAGGAGGTGTCTGCTTTGGAAGTTTGTGATGAGGGACTTCTGATAGCTTCTCCGTCTTCTGCCAGACCTTTATTATTATATAATGCGGAGACGCGCACTTTCAAGAACCATCCTGGTATCCAGCCGGAACTGACCTGCCTTTTAGCCTTGGGAGAAGGGACGGTTTATGCGGGTGGATGGCTTCAGCGCATTCGTCTTGCCGATAAAAGTGCGGAAAGGATAGAGTATGTGAGAACCCCGGTCAAGGATATGATTCAGGATAGAAAGGGACGCGTGTGGGTGGCATCGTCCTTTGCCGGCGTATGGAAGGAAGAAAACGGGCAGTGGACCCACCTGACGGATTCATCCGGCGTGGTTATGCGCACATCGGCCATTTATGCCGACGACAAGCACATCTGGATTGGTTCTCCGGATGACGGTCTCCAATGCCTGGATCCCAGGACGGGGGAAACGCGCAACTACTCCGAGTTCGATGGCGTTACCTGCCAGCGTATCATAGATATTGCGGCGGATGCCGAGAAGGGTCTCTGGATAGCAACCCCGCGTGGATTTGCCTTTCTGAATCCGGAAAATGGAGAGACCTCATTTTATTCCCATCAAGATTGGAACGATGCCTCCCAGGCAGAGTTTTCTGTCATAAAGTGTATAGACGGAATGCTTTACATGGGCAACCAGACACACCTGATCTGTTTTGATCCGCTTCTGTTCAGAAAAGTAAAAGCTGGGAAAAGAGATATCGTATTCACCACGCTTTCTATTCCGGCGCAGCTCGGAAAGAATGAGAAAAGGCCGCTTGGGGAGAATTTGCTGGATATCGACAATAAGACCACAATCAAGCTGAAGGCGCACGAGAATACCTTTGTGTTGGGGGTGTCGCAAATGGACTATTCCATTCCACGCTCAACCAGGTTGGAGTTTATGTTGGAAGGTGTTTCCCACCCACAGTGGCGTCCTGTAGACAATGGTCACATTACGGTAACCAATCTGAGGCCGGGCCGTTACAAACTGCTTGTGCGGGAAGTAGGACGGGGGAGCGGAGAGGTGTTAAGGCAACGGGAACTGGGTATTGCTGTTGCTCTTCCAACAGTCATCTCCCCGCTTGCCATTATCTTGTATGTGCTCTTTTTTGCTGCAGGTATTCTGTTATTGCTCAGAAGAGCCCAGAAACGGGCGTTCCGCAAAGCCAAGTTGGAAAATGAGCAGAAGGAGGCCGAGAGCCAGAAACGGCTGTATGCCTCCAAGGTTGAGTTCCTGACCATGCTTGCCCATGAGATCCGGACGCCCCTTACGCTGGTAATGGCCCCGGTGGAAACCCTGCAGGCCAAGCTGGCGCATTCGGCCGATAAATCCGTTGTAGAAGACTTGGATGTCGTGGAGCGGAATGCCGGCAAGCTGAGCATGCTGCTCGATGAGCTGCTTGATTTCAGAAAACTGGAAAACAGTGGAATCAAGCTTGTCCCGGCCGAGTATGATATCAATGCTATCGTGCAGAGTGCCGTAGGACGGTTCAACCTGGCCGCGAAGAAAAAAGGGATTATACTCACTACGAATTTCCCGCAGGAACCCATCTCTGCTGCGGTAGATAAAAATGCCCTGGACAAGATTGTTACCAATCTTTTGTCCAACGCCATCAAGTATGGTCAGCATATAGTAAATGTGTCGCTTGAAGAGAGGGACGGGCATATCCGGCTTGTGATGGAAAACGACGGGCCGGCGGTTCCACTCCACGACAGGGAGCGTATTTTCCTTCCGTTTGAACGTTATGTGCCGGAGGAGAGCAACGAGACGGGTACAGGTGTCGGCCTGTTTGTGAGCAGAAACCTGGCAGAGCTCCATGGGGGAACGCTCATGATGGATAAGGATACATCGCTTAATCGATTCATCCTTTCCATACCCATTGTGCATATAGCGGAGCCGGCTCATGAATCAGACCCGCTGCCGGATATTCATATTCCTCAGCAAAAACCCACCATTCTGATTGTGGAAGACAGTGAGGAAATGCTGGATTTTATTCGCAGGCAATGCGAAATGGTGTATTCTGTTCTAACAGCTGGCAATGGAGAAGAAGCGCTCTCGGTCATTAAAGAGAATCCTATCAGTATGCCGGATTGCATTGTCTCAGATGTGATGATGCCGGTCATGGATGGTTACCAGCTGTGCCATCAGCTTAAATCGGACGAGAACACCTCGCATATTCCTTTCGTGCTGCTTACGGCGCTGGCCGATACAGATTCCCGGATGGTGGGCCTCACCACGGGGGCTGATGCCTATCTTTCCAAGCCTTTCTCGCCGGGAGAACTCCTGTCGCTGATTGGCAGCCTGCTGAAGAACCGTGAAATCCTGAAGAAAAAATATGCGTCCCTTCCAGCGCC
>CAMZCW010000155.1 GCA_947305045.1 uncultured Bacteroidales bacterium
TCCACCAGGTTGTGGAAGAAGGCGTCGTTGGACTCCACTACATTATAGGAGGCCATGTCGATAGAAATGGTGCACCCGGCCTGCTTGGCCAGCCGCGCCGCCTTGGAGATAAGCTCCTGATTCTGCACCAGATAGCCCTCGATATGGAAATAGTCATACCCTTGGAACTGCTCCAGCGAAAGGTCCTCCGGTCCCAGTTCCAGCGTAGCGCCCATGTAGTCTGCAAAGGTACGCTCCGCATTGGCGCCCGTGATGAACACCATGCATCGGCCGCTGGACTTCTGACTGTAAAGCATTTGCGCACGCACGCCGTATTGCTCCATGGTGCTCTTGAAGAGGTTGCCTAAATCGTCATTGCCGATTTTTCCCAGGAAACCGGAAGGCATGCCGAAGATGGCGGTGCAGGTGATGGTGTTGGCCGCCGAGCCGCCGGGAACGTATTTGACGCCATAGTCCTTGAGGGCGTCCCAGATGCGGTCGCCGGTTTCCATGTCCACGTGCTGCATGCTGCCCAGCGGGAGATGGTACTTTTTCAGGAGGCTGTCGTCCGGCAAGACGGCCAGGATGTCTGTAAGAGCATTGCCAATGCCAAGAATCGATTTCATATTCATCACAGGTTACTTACAAAAATAGTCATTTTTTCCGTATCTTTGTATGCTCATGGATAAGAAAACGAAAAATATCCTGCGCTCCCTCTTCTGGGTTGCCGTAGCGGTGGTGCTGGTGTACTTCTGCCTCCGCAGTGTGGACTGGAAGCAGTTTGCCGCGGCCATGGAGCAGTGCCGATGGGAATATGTCCTTCTGGCCATGTTCTTTGGCGTGCTGGTTGCCTTCTTCCGCGGCATCCGCTGGCAGATGCTCCTTAAGCCTATCGACCCGGAAACGTCCGTTATCACCTGCTTCAATGCCTATAATATCTGCCTGGCAGCCAATCTGGTGCTGCCGCGCGCCGGAGAGGTGGTCCGGCTGGGCTATGTAGTGAAGAATTCCTCCAAGGATGCCCATGGCCAGCGGCGCATGACACTGGACAAGGCGCTGGGAACCGTTTTGCTGGAAAGAGGCTGGGACATTCTGGTGGGCGTCGTGATGGCCGTTTGTCTGGCCGTTTTTGCCCGGGAGCGTTTTGGCGCTTTCTTCCAGGACATCCTCAACGGACTGGGCGGGGCCCGGATGCTCTGGGGGATATCGGCAGGCGGTTTTATCCTGCTGGCCCTCTTTGTCTGGCTTGCCCGCAAATACAACGCCACATCCCCCTTCTGGGGCAAGATTTGGGGCATCCTGAGCGGAATCGGCCATGGCTTTACCACCTTCCTCCACATGGAGAAAGGCTGGCTCTTCCTCTTTTATACCCTGGTCATCTGGTTCCTTTACTGGCTCACCAGTGCGGCCATCCTGTGGGCCCTGCAAGATGTGCAGGCGTTTGCCTCCCTCACCTTTGTGGATGCCTTCTTCATTGCCATGGTGGGCAGCTTTAGCTCGATTGTGCCCGTCCCTGGCGGCTTCGGAGCCTATCACGGGGTGGTGGGCGGCTTCCTGAAGCGTGTCTGGGGCATCCCCATGGGAACCGGCATGATCTTCGCCACCCTGAATCATGAGTCGCAGGTGCTCATTCAGGCATTGTCCGGGATTGGCTCGTATATTCACGAAAGTTTTTTCCGTCGCACATGAAAAAGTTTGCCCTTATCGGCCATCCGGTAGCCGGTTCGTTAAGCCCCATTCTCATTAAGGCCGCCTATCAGGGCCGATACTCCTATGACCTGGTGGACCGGGAAAGTTTTGCCGATGCCTGGGACGTATTTGTGCATACGTACAATGGCATCAACGTTACAGCGCCTTTCAAGCAGGACGCCTTTGCCAAGGTGGATTTTCCGGACGCGCAGGCGCAGGCTACCGGCGCGGTGAATCTGGTGATTCCGCGTGGCGGCGGGTATGCCGGCTACAACACCGACGTGGACGGCGTGCTGGTGGCGCTCCAGGAAACGGGGCTTTCTTTTGCCGATGCCCTGGTGGTGGGGAACGGCGGCGCCGCGCGGGCTGCGGTGTATGCGGCGCGGGCGCTGGGCTGCCGTGTCACCGTGTGCGGGCGCTCCGTAGAAAGGGCTGCGGCCCTGGGCTGTCCGGCGGTATCGTTCGAGGAAGCCTCTCAGCTGCATCCGGATTTGGTTATATACACTCTTCCTGGACGGGCTCCGGTGCCTTCCGGCCTGCCGTTTGCCGGCGCCGTAGTGCTGGAGGCGGAGTACCGGATTCCGCAGCTGTCGGACGTTAACTGCCGCCTGTATGTGAGCGGACGGCGCTGGATGCTGGGCCAGGCCGTGGCAGGTTATCGGCTCTTCACCGGGGAAGAACCCGATGTGCAGGAAATGTTGCGGGCGCTGTAGAATATCCCAAAAATATTTTGTAACTTGCAGGTGCGTAGTGGAGCAGGATGCCCGCGCGAACCTTTAATCTTATTGTATTATGTCACTGAACAAAGTCATGCTAATCGGTAACGTTGGAAGCGACCCGGAAGTACGTTACCTTGAGAACAACCCCCAGAATCCCGGAAACAATGTCAAAGTAGCCACCGTGCGCCTGGCTACCACGGAACGCTACAGAGACCGCAACGGCGAGCAGCGGGAAAACACCGAATGGCACACGGTCGTGCTTTGGCGCAACAATGCGGATGTAGCGGAAAAATTCGTGCACAAAGGCTCCCAGATTTACATCGAAGGCAAGCTCCGCACCCGTCAGTGGACGGATCAGACCGGCAACAAGCGCTATACCACGGAAGTGGTGGCAGACACCCTGCAGCTGCTGGGCAAACGCCCGGACGGCGAAGGCCAGGGCCAAGGTGGGTACCAGGGCGGTTATGCCCAGGGTGGCCAGCCGGCCGCTCCAGCGTACCAGCCCCAGGGCCAGCCCGGCCCGGCGTACCAGCCTGCCGCCCCGCAGGGCGCTTATCAGCCGCAGTACGGTGCCAGCCCGGCCCCGGCCGCTCAGCCCGGTGTTGCTCCTAGTGTTGCCCCCAGTGCGGTTCCCGGTGTTTCTCCGGCCCCGGCCGCTCAGCCTGTGAACCCTGCCTACCAGGGCCCCCTCCCGGCCTCCGAGCCCTCGGACGATCTCCCGTTCTAAGCCCTGCCTTCCCCGCTGCCAAAGCTTGGTCATACAAATGTAAAAGGTTGGTTTTTGAGTAACCAACCTTTTGCACGTAATAGGGGTCTGAAGCTTGTCTGAGACCAATTCTCTGTCAATGGTTGGCGTCCTAAAAACCCACCTTTGACAAAAATACCGCCAACCTTTGACAGCGCAGGTGCCTTAAATGAGCCAGCCGGTGTTTTCCTGCTCGATGTCCGGCATCAGGCGGCGGACAGCCTTGTGCTGGTAGAAGAAGCGGGCGGCAATGACGCGCACCACGGTATAGACCGGAATGCCCACCAGCAGGCCCGCCGTGCCGCCAATCTGCCCGGCCACTAGCAGGACTATGAAAATTTCCAGCGGCGTGGACTTGATGCTGGTAGAATAGATAATGGGCTGATACACAAAGTTATCCATCAGTTGTGCCAGCAGCATGACCGCCAGGACGATGAGCGCAAACATCCAGATAGGAACGGCCAGCCCCACCCCGGCGCCATATTTGAGCACCACGCACAGCAGCACGCCAATCACTTCCCCGATAAGCGGTCCCACGTACGGGATGACATTGAGTACACCGGCAATGAAGGCAATGCCAATGGCATAGTCCGCGCCAATCCGGGCAATGAGCCACAGGCCCAGAAAATCTACGAGGATAACCCCCATCACCTCAATGACCAGGCCGATGAAATAGCGGGACAGCAGGTGGGTAATCTCGTCGATGGTCTTTTGCACGGAAGCCTCAATCTTGTCCGGCACCAGGGCGCTGATAATCTTGCCGAAGAGTTTCTCGTCCTTGATAAAGAAGAAGGAGATGAACACCACGGAGAAAAGGCCGATAGCCACATCGGCCGCCACCGAAGCCACCGAGCCGATGAGCGACGTCACGTTGGAAACGCTGATCACCGAACGGATTTGTTCCAGGATGAAGGACACCAGGTTGAAGTTTTTCCCCAGGGCTGGGAACACGCTCACGAGCCATTCGTCCACCTGATCCAGCAGGGAATTATACGGCACATCCTGCGCATTCATGGCCGATGCATCCCGCACAATGTGCACCACTACCGGAATGAGCTGCGTCACCAGGAGGGACAGGGCCAGCAAGATCACCAGGATGGTAATGACGGCCAGGACGGCATCCGGCAGGGACTTCCCCTTGATTTTGATTTTCCGGAACAAACGCATGATGGGCTGCCCCAGCAGCGACACCACAAAAGCGGCCAGCACATACACCAGCACACTTCTGAAATACCAGCAGGCAGCGCAGACAACCGCCACCACCGCCAGCTTCATGATCCATCCGGAGAGTTTGTCGATATTTCTTTCTTCCATAGTTTATTCGGCTTCGCAAAATTACAAAAATCGGCCCTTACTTCCAACAGGGGCGGCAGCCCGGCTCCGGGAAACCAGCACCACGCCGCCCACAACCAGGACCGATGAGAGCACCTTCTGCCAGGAGAGCGTATCCACCCCCGCCCAAATGCTCACGATGGCTGCAATGATGGGCTGCACGTAGGAGTACATGCTCACCAGCGTTGGCCGGATGAACTTTTGTCCGTAAGGAATGAGGAAATAGGCAAAGAAGGTGGCAAAAAGAATGAGGTAGCCTATCTCCCAGCGCACATTCACGGGAATGGCGGTAAAATCGGTAGTCACCAGTCCTTTTGCCGATATCGGCAGGGAAACGAGCAGCGAGAACAGGAAACTCCACTTCATGAACGTAATCACGCTGTACTTGGAAATAAGCGGCCGAAACAGGCCCAGATACAGGGAAAAGCTCAGGCTGTTGACCAGCAGCAGAATCACGCCCCAGGGCGAGGTGGACACCGCTCCGCCGGATTGCACCGAGTTGAAAATGAGGAAAAGGATGCCTGCAAAACTGAGCGCCACTCCCCCGGCCTTCTTCCCGGTAATGGGCTCCCCCAGGAAAAAGAAGGCAAAAAACATGGTGAAAATGGGCCCCAGGGTACCGATGATAGCGGTGTCGATGGCCGATGTCATGGTGATGGCCATGAGAAAAGTCATCTGCGGGACAAACAGTCCTACCAGCGAGGCAGCGGCTATCCTCCAGTAATCTCCCCGTTCCACCTTTTCCCGGGGCACCAGCATCGACAGCAACCAGAAAAGGACGCTGGCCCCGATGGCCCGCAGCGTAAACAGCACATACGGCGACACCGTCTGGGAGTTCGCAATGTCCTTGCAAAACACCAGATTCAGGCCGAATATCGTATACGCGGCCGCAATGGAAAGATGCCCCTTGAGTTTGTCGCTTGTTTTCACGGCAGCAAAGCGGCCAGCGCCTCAATTTGCTCCGGGGTGGTGGCCCAGCTGGTGGCAAAACGCACCACGGCGCGGCCATCCGGGCAGCGTTCCCAGACTTCATAGGCCACCTTGCCCTCCAGGGCCTTGGCGGCAGCCTCCGTGAGGAGGATGAACTGCTGATTGGTAGGAGAATCCAGGAAGAGCTGGTACCCGCGGGAGACAAAGAGCTGCTTGAGCTCCATGGCGCGGTCAATGGCATTCCGGGCAATCTCAAAATACAGTCCGTCCGTAA
>CAMZCW010000156.1 GCA_947305045.1 uncultured Bacteroidales bacterium
CTGCTGTATGACCACATCTATGTCAGTGCCGGCGTGCGCGGCCTCCAGATCCAGATCGATCCGCAGGCGCTGATCTCCTTTATCGGGGCAGAAATCTATCCTTTGTAAACCGGCGGGGAAGGTCTCCATTTTGCCTGGATACCTTCCCCATCAAAATGGCGTCGGACGCCCTTCAGGGTCGGATTGAATGGGGAAGGTCTGCCACCTGATTGAAGACCTTCCCCATGCAAGCGGTACTGATAAGCAATTTTGTTTTATTACGGGTAATGCGTATCTTTAAACCGATAAAGTAATGTCTTTCAAAGTAAGCGATATCATCACCATCCCGCCGCAGGCGTTCAATTCGGATCTTCAGCGTCAGGTCTATACGGCCTTTGCGTCGCTGGGGATTCCTTTTGGGCGCGTGGATACGGATCCGGGCCTGACGATGGAGGATTGCCGGCACATTGATGCGAAGATAGGTACGCGGATCGTGAAGACCCTCTTTCTGTGCAATCGGCAGCAGACGGAGTTCTATCTGTACGTGACGACGGATGACAAACCATTCGTCACGCGGGAGTTCTGCGGCGCGCTGGGTATTTCGCGGGTTTCCTTCGCCTCGGCGGAGAAGCTCTGGGAGCTGACGGGGGTTCAGGTGGGTGCGACGACCATCCTGAGCGCCATCCTGCCGCAGGCTGCCGGCGTGCATCTGGTGATGGACCGCAGCGTGGCGGAAACGGAGTGGTTCGCCTGCACGGACGGTACGGCCACCTGTTTCGTAAAGATCCGCACAAAGGACTTGCTCGAAAGGTATCTGCCCGCCACGGGGCATGGTTTGAGATTCATAGAGGAGAGTTAATTGAGTTTGAGTCAATTAATAGAATATGTTGGGAGCAATTACCGGGGACACCATAGGCTCGGCCTATGAGTTCTGCAACACCAAAGATTATAACTTCACGCTCTTCCTCTCCGAGAGCGCCTATACTGACGACAGCATCATGACGATGGCGGTGGCTCAGTGGCTGCTGGCGGATCCCCGGCACACCCACAGGAAACTCGAGGAAGCAATGGTGGAGTTTGCGAAGGATTATCCCAGCCCGATGGGTGGGTATGGAACCGGATTCTATCGCTGGCTGTTCTTCCCGAAAGAATTGTTCGTTTTCGATGACAGGTACGGCCCCCTCCCCTACAAATCCGCGTCCGGACGCCATCCATACGGTTCGTGGGGCAACGGCTCGGCGATGCGCGTGAGTGCTGTCGGCTGGTTCTTCGACACGCTGGAGGAGACCGAGCGAGTAGCGAAGATCTCGGCAGAGATCACCCATAACCACCCGGAAGGAATCAAGGGTGCGCAGGCGACCGCGGCGGCCATTTTCCTCGCCCGCACGGGTAAGACCAAAGAGGAGATATGCGCGTACATCGAGCAGCGCTACGGCTACGATTTACATAAAACCTGGGCATACTGGCACCCGATCTACGGATGGGAAGACAGTTGCCAGGGAACGGTGCCGCAGGCGATGATCTGCTTCCTGGACTCATCCGACTTCGAGGATGCGATCCGCAAGGCGGTCTCGCTGGGCGGCGATTCCGACACGCTCGCATGCATTACCGGCGGCATCGCGGAAGCATTCTATGGCAGCGTACCCGAGAAGATGGCTTCGCGGGTGCTGGAGAAGGTGCCGATGGCGTTCAAGAAAATTCTGGAAGCCGCCAGGAAGTTTACGGCGTATGGGAAGCCCTGAAGATATTTTTGCACAAGAAACCATCGCCATGAAAGATACCCCATTGAGTCGCTGCTGAACGTGTAACGGCAATATGTCTTTTTTTGTTTTGTGTTATTACGGGTAATGCGTATCTTTAAACCGATAAAATGAAATATGCAGTATCTGATAACCTATCCAAAAAAATGAAACTGATTAATGCCTTCGCGCTCACAGGTGCCTGTCTGCTCCTGTTATCCTGTCGCAACCAAACATCAAAGATTTCCGGGACCATTTTTGTCGACGGTGTGGCAAAAGCCATGGAAAATGGCGGAGAATTGGACCTGACAGCCTTCCAGTGGACTCGCGAGCCGGCGGCTTATTCCATCGACGGCCAAACGCTCAGTATCACGACGGCCCCGCACACAGATCTCTGGCAGCGCACCTACTATCATTTCCGCAATGATAATGCGCCTGTATTTCAAATTCAGACAAAGGAGCAGTATTTCAGTTTTGTTGTTAAGACAGATTTCTCGCAGAGCCATCAGCGCTTCGATCAGTGCGGCGTGGTAATGTACCTGGACAGCGACAACTGGCTGAAGGGATCCGTCGAGTTTGAGAATGAAGAATTCCAACATCTGGGCAGCGTGGTGACGAACAACGGCTATTCCGATTGGGCCACGACGGCTATCCCTGCCGATGTCAAAACCATGTGGTACCGTTTCTCCAGAAGGGCCGATGACTATTGCATCGAATGCTCGTCCGACGGCATAAGTTTCAGCCAGATGCGCATATGCCATATGTATGCCGGAGGAGATGTCGTCAGCTTCGGCGTGTATGCATGCTCTCCGGAGGAATCTTCCTTCAGCGCCGTTTTCTCGGATATGAAGATTACCGAATGCATGTGGAAGGCCCACGACGGTCAGCAGCCGGATGCAGGTAATATGTATCTTTAAACCGATAAACCAGAATTTGTGATGAAGATAATGGCGTGTATTCTTGCTCTGGCCGGGATGGCGGTTTGCTACACGGCAAAGGCGACTCCTCAGGGGGAGTTGTTTGACAGCGGTTGGAAGTTTCAACTTGACGCCCCGCAGGAAGCGTCCGAGCTTGGCTATGATGATTCAGGATGGCGCGATGTGGACCTCCCTCATGATTGGAGCATAGAGGCCGTCCCGGACAAGGATGCACCCGCCGGGAATGCCGGCGGATACTACCCCACCGGCTTGGGATGGTACAGGAAAACCTTCACGTATCCGCTTTCCCCAAATAAAAAGTTCCTGTACTTTGAGGGAGTATATATGAATTCCGAGGTTTATGTCAACGGCCAACTCGCTGGTGGACACCCTTACGGATTCACCTCATTCCGCGTCGACATCACTCCGTACCTGAAAGAAGGCGCGAACACCATAGCCGTCAAGGTGGACAATTCCGCCCAGCCTAATTGCCGCTGGTACTCCGGTTCAGGAATCTATCGTCACGTATGGCTGATGGAAGAACCTCTGATCCATTTTGAGCATCAAGGGACCTTTGTTTCAACGATTGAAGCCTCTCCGGACCGCGCCGTGGTGCGTGTCCAGTCGAAACTGATAAACGAAGGCATTGCCACCTATACCGGTATTGTCGCCATTGTACTGCGTCTTGAAGGAGAAACAGTGGCCCGGGTCCAAGTACCGATTACTTCCCGCCCGGAACAAACCATAGACATCTGCGAAGACATAACCATAGACGCTCCACGCCTGTGGAGTCCTGAATCCCCCGCACTTTACGAGGCCTCGCTCGAAGGAGGCATAGCCACCGCTGAAACACACTTCGGCATACGCACCATTCGTTGGAATTCGTCCGAAGGCTTCATCCTTAATGGGAAGAGCATCCTGCTTAACGGGAGTTGTATCCACTCTGACAACGGCATCCTTGGCGCAGCCGCGTTCGATGCCGCAGAGTATCGCAAGGCTCGGCTGCTCAAGGACGCCGGATTCAATGCCGTTCGCACAAGCCACAATCCTCCTGCTCCGGCATTCCTTGATGCCTGTGACGAACTCGGGCTCCTTGTCATCGATGAGAGTTTCGACGGCTGGCGAGAGCAGAAGAATCCCAACGACTATAGCATTTTCTTTGATGAATGGTATAAAGAAGACGTTCAGAGCATGGTCCGACGCGACAGGAACCACCCTTCCGTCATTATGTGGAGCACTGGCAATGAAGTGATCGAACGCAAGTCCATCGGTGTGATCACAACGGCCAGAAGGCTGTCTGACGCAATCCGCGAAGAAGACACAACGCGCCCCATCACGTCAGCCCTGGCATCTTGGGATCGTGATTGGGAAATCTACGACCCGCTTGTGGATGTGTTTGAGATAGCAGGTTACAACTACCTCATCCAACACGCAGGGCGAGACCATCTGCGCGACCCCCGAAGGGTGATAGCGCAAACGGAGAGCTATCCAAACGATGCTTTCCGGAATTGGGCTTACTGCCAGGACAATGACTATATTATCGGGGACTTTGTCTGGACCGGGTTGGATTATTTAGGCGAGAGCGGCATAGGCAAATACTATTATGTGGGCGATCCCCGAAACTCCTTCCATCTTGCGGACCAGTATCCCTATCACGGCGCTTATTGCGGAGACATAGACCTCACGGGATGGCGTAAACCTATAAGCCACTATAGGGAAATGCTTTGGAACGGGAAGGAAGATTATCTGTACCTGTGTGTCAGGGAGCCGGACGGCTATCACGGCCAGATAAAGACCACGGGTTGGGCTGTTTATCCTGCATGGGAGAGCTGGGACTGGCCCGGATGGGAGGGAAAGCCCGCATTTGTAGAGGTATATACCAAGGCTCCGGAAGTTAAGCTTTACTTGAATGACCGCCTTGTAGGAACCAAGCAGGTTGACAGGTCGACGCAATACAAGGCCGTTTTCGAAGTCCCTTACGAGCCAGGTACTTTACGGGCCGAGGCTTCCGGTCAGACACGCATACTGTCCACGTCTGGCAAGCCCTATGCCATCCGGCTTTCTCAGGAGCCGGGATCGGCGAAAGCGAAAGATGTCGCTTTTATCGTCATTGAGGTGATTGACAAGGATGGGCGCGTCTGCCCTGACGCCCAGGTGGAGGTACGCGTGTCCGCAAGCACAGGATCCGTCAAGGCGGTTGGCAACGCCAACCTGGAGGATACGGGATCCTACGCCGATGCGCTTCATACAACTTGGAAGGGCAGAGCCCTTGCGGTGGTGCGCAACTCCGGCAAGGTTGGCAAATGCCGGCTTACCGTCTCATCTCCGGGTCTCCGGACGGCCAGCATCTCCATCGCAAACAGATGATGACCGCTTTCCGTCTGACATGAAAGAGCACATCCAGAAGACCAATGCGCATATGAAAAAACAGATCAAAACTACGGAGGCAATCTTCCCGATGCCTGTACTGCTTATCTCAACCTTCAATGAGGATGGGACCGTCGATGTGATGAACGCCGCGTGGGGAACCATGCAAGAACGGGGAATGGTAGCCCTCAACTTGACCGAAACCCACAAGACCGTGGAAAACATCAAGGCACGGAAAGGCTTTGTCGTTCATCTTGCAGACGCCAAACACGTCGCGGAAGCCGACTGGTTCGGCGTTGTGAGCGGGAGGAAAGATCCGGACAAATTCGCGAAGTCCGGTCTGACCTATGTAAAATCAGACCTTGTGGATGCGCCCATAATCAACGAATTGCCTGTCGCCATTGAATGTGAGTTCGTTGAATATCAGAATGGCGATACCGGCATCGGTGTTATCGGCAAGGTGCTTCGCACATCCGTTGAAGAAGCAAATCTGAAAGACGGACAAGTGGACATTGATTCACTGGAGGCTATCGCCTTTGACCCTTATACCCACGGTTATTACAAGGTCGGAGGCCGGGTAGGAGATGCTTTCAAAGACGGATTGAAGCTTAAATAGCCCCTTCGGGGTCGGTTTTAATGGGG
>CAMZCW010000157.1 GCA_947305045.1 uncultured Bacteroidales bacterium
GCTCCGGTGACGCGGAGTCCGCGGGCGGCGGCTTTGGCGCATACCTCTTCAAAGGCTACGTGCAGGGGAGTGGCGTCAATGTCCGTGATGTTCATCGATACCTGCGCAATGCCGTATTCGTCTATGTACCAGCCAATGGCCTTGGTGCCCTTGAGGGTGCCGGGAATCCAGCCTTCTCCGGAAGGGTTTTTGCGGCCTTTCTCGCGCACGTCGAAGGCCACGGCCATGGCGCGGCGCGTGCTGGTGGTGTTGAGGTTGAAATTGACGGCTACAAGGAAGTTACGGGCCCCCACGTTGGTGGCGCCGGCCTTTTGAGCTACCTCGTCCCAGGCGCCGCCGAAGTCCGGCTTGCGGGCTGCATCGGCCATTTTTTCCGGCAGGGCCTCATATTCGCCCTCCCGGCAAACGGCCAGGTTCTTGCGCTCCGGTTTAAAGGCGGCGGCCTCATAGCAGTAGCAGGGGATGCCCAGTTCCTCCCACAGGCGTTTGGCCAGGTCCCGGGCCAGCGTGGCGCATTCTTCCAACGTGATGCCTGCCACCGGGATGAGGGGCAATACGTCTGTTGCGCCGCTGCGGGGATGCGCACCATGGTGTTTTCGCATGTCAATCAGCTCCTGCGCCTTGGCGGCTCCGCGGAAGGCGGCCTCGCACACCGGAGCGGGCTCTCCCACAAAGGTAACAACCGTGCGGTTAGTGGCTTCTCCGGGGTCTACATCCAGCACCCTTACGCCTTCTACTGTCTGGATGGCAGCTACAATGGCGTCAATGACGTTTTTGTCGCGTCCCTCACTATAATTGGGAACACACTCTACAAGTTGTTTCATAGGTCACAGTTTTAATGCGACCTTAAAGTTAGCAAATGATTATGAGAAAATCAAAGTTTGATGCCCATCTGCGCCCGTTTTTCCTCATAGTAGGCATGGCGCTTGGGATTTTCCGGGAACCAGCCCTTGAGGACGCGTTTTTCCTGGAGGAACATTTCGTGAATCCCCCAGAGGCAAGAAAAGGCGAATCCGCCAATGATAGTGGAGGCAATTTGGTTCTGGACCAGAAGTGAGGCCGCAACACACAGCAGGCCCACCACCAGCCACACCCACCAGGACTGTTTTCCCCAGTAATATTCCATTTTGATGACGGCCGGATGGCAGATGCCAATGCTCAGAAATACGGCCGCACCAACGATAATTCCACTCAGATTCATACTGCAAATATACACTTTTTCCCGGACTCGAAGTCCGGTGAACGCAAAAAACAGGGGTATGGGGAAAATCTCAGGCGAACTATTTTTTTGCATCTTCAAGCGAAAGTTGTTACATTTGTGCAGTATGGAACATCAACCTCGCTGGACGGATATCGTCAACCTGGCTGCACCGCAAACCTGGACGGGTTCTGTGACGCCTGCCGTCATCGGACTGGCCATCAGCTATCACCAGTTGGGACGGCTGGACATGCTTATGGCTTTCTGCCTGCTGGTCATCGTCCTGCTCATGCAGTCGGCCGTCAATGCCTTTGACGATTATGCCGACTTCATCAAAGGAACCGACACGCTCGAGAATTCACCCGATGCAGAAGATGCGGTCATCGTGTACGGCCTCAATCCCAAGACAGCCCGGAACCTGGGGTTCCTGTTCTTGATCATAGCCGTTTTCCCGGCCAGCTATGTCGTTTACCGTTGTGGATGGGTGCCCCTGTATATCGGCCTGCTGGGGACCTTTGTGCTGTTCTGGTATGCTTTCGGAAAGACGCCCATTTCGTATCTTCCTCTGGGTGAGTTGCTTTGTGGCTTCGTGATGGGCGGCCTGATTCCCCTGGCCGGTTACTTCATGCAGACGGGGCAGCTAAACGGCTTCGTGCTGGTAGAAGCACTGCCGCCGATGATCGGCATGGCCATCAATATGTTTTCCAACAACGGTTGTGACATTGAACGTGACTTGCCGGCAGGACGCAAGACGCTGGCCTGCCTGATCGGACAGAAGCGGACCGGCCGCCTTTATCGGATCTTGCTTCTCCTTTGGGTCTTCAGCCCCATCGTCATCCTGGGAGCCCAGCAGCGCTGGGGCTCCGTACTGGTGTATGTGCTCATCAGCCTGGCCTATTTACACCTGATTATCAGGCAGTACCGGATCCAACTCGGCGCACCGGCGCGGGATGCGGTGATGACGGGTGCCACAACGCTCGTCTCGCTGGTGGGCCTGTCCTACGCTCTGGCCATGGTTATCGGATAGGGTATGTCCATCATCGTCCAGAACCTTTGCAGGCAATTCGGAAAAACCGAAGTGCTTCGTGGGCTCAACCTGGAGGTAGAGCGGGGAGAAACCGTGGCGCTGATGGGGGCCAACGGTGTCGGCAAAACCACGCTGTTCCGGATCCTGGCCACGCTTGACCCCTGTTTCGAAGGTGAAGTATCCATCGGAGGGTACGATGTCCGGAAAGCCCCGGAGCGGATCCGCGAGATGATGGGGTATGTGCCTTCCCGGGCACCTTTGTATGACGATCTGAGCGTTGCTGAAAACCTGACGTTTTTCGCCGGGGCATATGGCTGCCGACCAGAGGCTATCACGGCGCTTTCCCCCCATATCTGGCCTGGCCTGGCTCCGTTCGCCGGCCGGCGGGCTGGTACGCTCTCCGGCGGTATGCGTCAGAAACTGGCTTACTGCTGTGCCGTTGTCCACCATCCCCGGGTACTGCTGCTCGATGAACTTACAACGGGCATCGACCCGGAAGCCAGAAAAGAGATTTGGCTGGAACTTAAAGACTTTCAGCGCCGGGGAGGGACGGTTCTCATCAGTACCCACTATCTCGACGACGCGGAATCGGCCGACCGTGTCCTGCCCCTTGCTACTACGCCATGAACCCCCTTGAGATCCATCATGTTACCAAGCGCTTTGGCTCCCTTGTGGCGGTCGATGACGTCTCTTTGTCCTTAAACTCCGGAGAAGTGCTTTGTCTGACCGGTGCGAACGGGGCGGGGAAGACTACCCTGATCCGTCTCGTCTGCGGACTGCTCAAACCGGATTCGGGGACTGTTTCCTTGACGGGCCAGGCCGGGTATATGTCCCAGCAGTTCTCCCTGGTGGAAGAGTTGACTGTCTTGGAGAACATCCGTCTTTACGGTATGCTTTACGGTCTTTCGCGCGCGGAATTTCAGGAACGGAGCAACCACTTGCTTCAGTTGCTGAAGCTGGGACCCTGGAGCGACCGGCAGGCCCGTCATCTGTCCGCAGGATGGCGTCAGACCCTTTCCTTCGCCGTCGCCATTCTGGCCAATCCCGCAGTCCTGGTACTGGATGAGCCCACCAGTGGACTGGACCAGCACTCGCGGCAAAGGTTTTGGCAGATGATTCGTGAAAAAGCCACGGAAGGCGCCTGCGTGATGGTCAGTACGCATTACACGGATGAGATTGCCTTATGCGACCGGCATGTCTTCATGCGTGATGGGAAACTGGAGGTGCGATGAAAGGAAGCAGGAACAGAATCGCTGCGGTAATTCGCAAAGAGTTCCGTCACATCGGCCGGGACCGGGTCAGCGGGCTCTTCCTGATCCTGATGCCGCTGTTTATCCTTTTGATGTTCGGCTATGCGTTGTCGTTCGAGGTGCGGCATCTGAACGTTCAAGTATGCGATCTCGGCGTCAATCCCGACACGGACAGTCTCTTCGCGCAGCTGGACGCCGAGCCCAAACTGCAAGTTGTGGGAAGATTGACGGATACTGTCGCGGTGGACCGGGCGTTCCTGCGGGAAGACACCCGTGCTGTCGTCGCCGACGGGGAGGTCATCGAAGTCTGGCTGGACGGGAGCAGTCCTTTGCTGCCGATGCAGGAACGCGCGCTGATTCGTCCTGTCATCGGCCGCTATCTGACAGGCGGCTCCTATCCTGATATGCCCGAGATCACGTTCCGTTATAACCCGGGTATGGACAGTGTCTATACCACCATTCCCGGCGTTGCTCTCATTGTCATCCTGCTGGTTTCTTCCATCATCCTGGGGATAAGCGTCAATAAGGAAAAGGAGCAGGGGACGTTCCAGTATCTCCGGATGACGCGGCTCTCGGGCGCAGAACTGATTCTGGGAAAGTCGCTTCCCTATTTCCTGATATCGCTGGTCCATGTGGCAGTGGTCTATGCTATCTGCCGATATTTCGGTATCGTCATCCAGGGGAGCCTTCCGCTCTTTTATAGCCTTTGCATCCTCTTTACCCTCTGCTGCATGTCATTGGGTTTGCTGGTCTCCGCCTGGTTTGACCGTCCCATCCATGTCATGCTGTTTTGCTGGTGCTTCCTGTTCATCCCCAATGTATTCCTGTCGGGTTTCATTTTCCCGACCGGACCGGCAGACGCCGGTTTTGGGAAGCTGCTTTCCCTTCTGCCTGGTACGGCCTTTCTGGAGGCGTTCAGGGGTATTGCCTATAAAGGGACCGGCCTTCTGGAGAACAGCCGCTGGCTCCTGTTGCTGGCGGGTGAGTGGCTCGGGGCGTCTTTCCTGTCCGTCATCGGTTTCAGAAGGAGGATCCTGCCATGATGAGAAAACTGTTTGTACTGCTCAGGATGGAATTCATCCGGCTCTGGCGGACACCGGCCCTGGCCGTCCTGTTCGTCCTTTTCCCTCTTGCCATCATCGGGATTGTTCCGTTGGGTCTTTCCGGTAACGGGGATATCCGGATTCAGGTGCTGGAACCGGGCGCTTCGTCCGATTCCCTTGCAGCTGCTGAGCAGCGGATGGACCGGGGGGAGATCCAGGCTATTGTAATCCCGGCAGCAGACGGGGAACAGGACCGGATCCTCTGCGATGGCTCCCACGCTATCATCGCGCTGGAAGCCTCCTGGAAGGCCATGATGCAGTTGTACTCCTCTGAGGAGGACATAGATTCTTTCCTGAAAGAACATGTGATGTTTGCCAGTGGGAAGGGGAGTACCCACTATTATCTTATTCCACTGCTGCTCCTGCTGCTGGCTGTCTCCGGATGTTGTATGGCCAGTAATAGCGTCGTCACTGACCTGGAAAGCAAACGGTTGGAGCATTTGCTGAGTGTGGGTTTGAACGCACCGCTTTACCTGGTCGTAAAGGGCGTTTTCTGCACCATCTTGGGGATGTTCTGCCTGGCCGTCGGACTGGTGACTGCCCGTCTCGTATATGGGCTTTCATGTGCCGGATCGTTCCTGGCGTTCCTGCTCCTTTCACTCTGCTTCCTGGTAGCGGCTGCCAATCTCGGTATTCTGGTTGCTTTCCTGTGTCGCAATCAGACGCGGTCCATCTCCGTTCTTGTCTTCCTTTTTATCGTCCTGTCCTTGCTCAGCACGATGTTCGTTCCGGTCGACAATATGTTGCCCGCCTGGGCGGCCACCCGCTACGCAAACCCGTTCTACTGGCATGTGGACGGGGCCTGGAAAGTCATGTTGAAAGGTGCCGGCCTGCGCGATATCCTGCCTCACTGTTTCGCCCTTCTGGGAATGGGGACACTCTTTATCTATCCGGAAATCGTTCTGCTCCGTCGGATGAAACCGTAGATCGAGGATTTCGTTGTGCATTTGTTGTGCAATTTACATGAAAAACCCCATCAGAACGCGGTCTAATGGGGTTTTCGTGTGACTCCAACAGGACTCAAACCTGTAACCTTTTGATCCGTAGTCAAATGCTCTA
>CAMZCW010000158.1 GCA_947305045.1 uncultured Bacteroidales bacterium
CTTCTCTACTGACCGGCTTCATTTTACACTACTTATATAACACTTCTAACTCTTCGGGCGAGTACAGGAAACTGTCCAGCCACTGAGGGGCCACACGGCCCGCCACGGCAAGACCGATAACCGCCAGAAGGAGTACGATACCCAGGGCGACAAGCACCCACAGCACCCCCTTCCGGCCCTTGTGCTCCGGCGCGGGCGCGGGCATGACAGGCTCGGGGGCAGGCTCGGGGGCGGGGTCCGACGCTGTCATTTCGAGCGGAGCCGCAGGCGAAGTCGAGAAATCTTCCGGTTCTGCCGCAGGAGATTCCTCCACTTCGGTCGGAATGACAATGGGTTCCGGCTCCGGTTCAGGAATGACGGGGTCGGGCTCTGGTTCGGGCTCTGGCGCAGGCTCTGCTACTGTCATTTCGAGCGCAGCCGAGAAATCTTCCGGCTCCGGCTTTTGTTCCAGGATGGAGGCGAGGGCGGAGACGGCTTCTTCTACTTCCTCTTTGGTTTCTTCGTGGGTTTTGAGGGAGATGGGCTGCAGGCCAAAACCGGTAGGATAGATATCCAGATCTTCGTCGGCCACAAAGAAGAAGTGATTCTCCCGCGTGGCACGAAGGCGGCCAAGGCCCGGGAAAACAATGGTCTTTTTCACCTTGAGCACTTCCTTCATTTCCGCAAGGAAATCCGTGAGAATGCGGGTGGCATCGGCCGTCGGAATGTGGTTGGCCTGAGCATAGAAATCCACCAGCAGGGTATCCTCCCCCTGCGTGGGAGAAAAATACAGCCTGCGATACGGCGGCAGGATGGTATAGCCGCGGTCTGCAAAGCTTGCAGGAACCAGTTCCGTGACAAAACTGCCCACGCCGGGCAGCGTCACGGTGTCGTGGTCCATCACCACTTCTTTCACCATTCTGGCCAAAAGGTCGATATCCATTTTCCTTAAGCTCTACAAAAGAACTTACAAAGATACACAAAAATCCGGCACAATAAATCTTTTGAAAAAATTTCTTAAAAAGCTTTGCAGAATCCAAAAAAGGTTGTACCTTTGCAATCCCGTTACGGAAATAACGGCAAAATATTCCTCCTTAGCTCAGTTGGTTAGAGCATCTGACTGTTAATCAGAGGGTCGTTGGTTCAAGTCCAACAGGGGGAGCTCCTCAGAATCAAGCACTTACAGAAATGTAGGTGCTTTTCTTTTGGGCCTTAGTCGCAGTTTTGTCGCAGTTTTCAGCGTGTTTTAAAAGAATATTTTTATTGCTTTACGATATCTAAAAAGGCAAATATAACCCCATAAAAGAAGTATTTGGCGGCGACAATCGCTTTCGTGACACGAAAGCACATCTTGCAATTTGGGATAAGCCAAATTCTGGCAATATAAAGACTTATTCTTCTTGTTTTTTGACAATCCTAACCCCTTCACGGGCTTCGGGATACTTGTTGTCGATGTAATATTCCAGGGCATCGGCAAAGATGAAAGAAAGGCTTCGCCTTTTTCCCCTTTCATCCAGCCATAGTGCCAAGACTCGCGCGTCTCTGAGGGTGGCGGCCGGCACCTTTACGGTCGCGTCGCTCCCGTCCTTCTTCTTTTTCATCTCTTTCTTTTGCGTCTCTCCGGGCTTTCTTCTGAGTTGCTCCCGGAACACTTCTAACTGATCCATACTTTTCTTCGTTTACACTATTACTAATCGATACTTCTACACTTTTCTACTTCCCTACAAAGTCATCTTGTGACTTGACGACTCTTCCCCTTCATATTTCAGTGTTGGTGCAAACCTATCTACTTTTATCGATGTATCCAAATTCCAGCTATGTGCTTTGCCCTTTTTCCACTTTTGGACGCCCCTTTTTTTCGCCGAAATTTGGTCTGACCAGCCTTCCGAAATTTGGATTAGTCAAAGGTCTTCACTAATCTTGCCGCCAGTTCCGTACGGGAGCCGAGATTGAAGTATAATATTAAAGGTTACGAGGCATGAGAGAATTGTTTGAACAACTGATGGTAAAGATGAAAAAGGAAATGGAGGGCATCGTCCGTGAGACGATGCTTGAGGTACTGCGGGACGAGAAGAAATATGAATACCCGGAAAGAGTATCTGTCTCGCAAGCCTCAGAGATTACAGGCTATAGCAAGAACAGCCTGTACCAAATGCATTCCCAGGGTAAGGTCCCGGGCGCTCATAAGATAGGAAGCAAGCTTATGTTTGAGACCGCCGCCCTGAGGAAATGGGTGGCCGAAGGAGGGAATAGATGATGAAGGATGAATTGGAAAGACTGGCTTTACTGGAAAGCCGGGTGAAAGAACTGTGGCAATTGCTTCTTTACTTTGCTAAAGAAGCCGATGTCTTGGATCCCGGGTTGGCAGACAGAAGTATGAAGAGTTTGTTGAAGGATGAGTAATCCGGAATAATGTACGACAGTCATTATTAATGTCGATATTTAATAGAAATAGTCTAAAAATTATGGAAAATAATTGCTCAGTTAATTTTTTTAGCTATATTTGCAGAAAAATGCTACGCTTATGAAACGCCTGACCAAGAAAGAAGAGATTATCATGAACCACTTCTGGGAGAAGGGGCCGCTGTTTGTAAGGGAGTTACGCGAATTGTACCCAGAGCCCAGACCGCATTTCAGTACGCTAAGCACGCAGGTGCGAACGCTCCAGGAGGAAGGCTTCATTGACCATAAGTCCTATGGTCCCACCTACCAGTACTTCGCCAAGGTAACCAAGGAGGAGTACAAACAAAGGTCTCTTATCGGCCTCATAGACAAGTATTTCGACAATTCCTACCTGAGTGCCGTATCGGCCCTGGTGAAGGAGGAGAAGATTACTGTCGAGGAGCTGAAGGAGCTCATCGACCTGGTTGAAAAAGGAGAACAGAAATGATGGAATTCCTCATATATGATGCTAAGGTTGCGCTTGCGCTGCTGGTGTTCTACCTGTTCTACCGTTTCCTTCTGAAGAAGGAGACGTTCCACCGGTTCAACCGGGTGGTGCTGGTGGGAACGGCTGTGCTCTCGTTTCTGCTGCCGCTGTGCATCATTACCATCCATAAGCCCATAGAGGTGGCGCCCGTGGTTCCGGAACCGGCTATCGTGGCAACGGAGGTCCCGGCCCAGGAACTGGTACCGCTGGTGGAACCCGCCGTTCCCTGGTGGCCGACAGCCCTCACCCTCCTGTTCTGGGCGGGAGTGGCTTTTGTGCTGGCCAGGGTGACCATCTCCGTCCTTTCCATCGTGAGGATTATCCGCCGGGGGCGGCTGGTCCGGGAAGAGGATGGCTGTAAAATCATTGTAACGGAGCGGGATATCGACCCGTTCAGCTGGATGAAATATATTGTCCTGTCCGTAAAAGATTGGGAGGCACCGCATGCGTCCATCCTCGCTCATGAGAAGGCGCATATCGGCCTTGGGCATTCCCTTGAAGTGCTTTTGGTGGATGTCCTTTCGGCCCTGCAGTGGTTCAACCCGGCCATCTGGATGCTCCGCGCCGACCTTCAGGAACTCCATGAGTACGAGGCCGATGACGCCGTTCTCCGCGCCGGAACCGACATCAAAGAGTATCAGTATCTATTAATAAGAAAAGCTGTCAGCAAGAGCGGCTACTCAGTTGCTAACAGCTTTAATCACAGTATCCTTAAAAATCGTATTACTATGATGTCAAAATCCAAATCCCCTCTCGTGAGAGGGCTGCGGGTGCTCTGGATGCTCCCGCTCGTGTGCCTGGCCATCGGCCTTCAGGCAAGGACTGTCTACGTCCCGGTGGACAAAGATAGTGAAAATATGGGCGCCGTGCAAGATACCTTGTCGGAGCGCATTAGCAAAAAGACCACCCTCAATGAGGTCACGGTTGTCAAATACGCCAATCCGGAGGAAGAAGATCTTATCGAGTTCTTCCTGGTAGATCCGGACACGATGCCCTCTTTCCAGGGAGACGATGCCAATCAGTTCGCAGCATGGGTGAACCAGCGGGTTAGCTATCCGAAGGAATGTACCCATTCCGGAACCATGAAGGTCAGGTTCGCGGTTGGGTCTGACGGATCGGTCAGGGATATCAGGGTCATTGAGAGTGTCTGTCCGGAGCTGGATGCCGCCGTCATTACCGTGATGGCACAGTCTCCCAAGTGGACGCCGGCCACTAATAAGGGGAAGCCGGTTTCCTATGGCTTTACCATTCCTTTCAACTTTATAAGGAGGGAGGTCGGCAGCGCAAAGAAATCTTCAGCCCTCGCGTTGAGAGTGCTGCCGGACGGCAAAGTGGAAAACGACGGAAAGGTATATACCAAGGAACAAATCAAGGAGATTGTCCCCGCCCATAAGGCCGGCGAGCCCCAGGCTATCATCCAGATTGTCGCCGCTGACAATGTTCCCATGGGCGTCATCGATGACGTGAAAACGGAACTGCGCAAATTAGAATCCCTGAAGGTCCGCTATGCATCGGCCTCCGGCCAGGAAGGCACCACCCGCTATATGCCTCCGCTTCCTCCCAGCCCGACAGCGAAAAAGGCGAACTATCCCGACGAACTGTTTCCCGGGGTGAAGCGCGAGAACATCTTCGTGGTGCGCATCAATTCTGCAGACAGGATTTTCTTTGGAGATAAGCCCCGTTCGGATGATGAAGAGATGCTTCGGGCGGGAAAAGAGTTTCTGAGAAAACGGGGGAATAAGGCTCTCTTCGCCCTCACGGTGGACAGAGGAACCAGTTATGGCGCTTACACGCACATACAGTCCCTGCTGTGGCAGATCTATGAAGAGGTCCGGGCCGAGAAAGCCCACGAGGCCTATGGAAAAGCCCTTTCGGAATTGTCCGAAGAGGAACTACAGAATATCTATAAAATGGTTCCGATGAATATTGTTGAAGCGAGTCCTAAAGGTTGAAATTGCTTAAGAACCTCGCAATTAAATTCTGCCACCGCCTCATAATGAGGTGGCGGCAGTTCTCTCGGTTAAATGACAAGGCGTCGACTTCTTATGCGATGCCCATCAAATCAAAAAACATCAGAATGGTTTCATCCTCCGGCTCCGGAATGACCAGCGGATTGAAATCACACTTGGCGTAGAAATCTTCAGCATCCAGGTAGGCATCAACGGTCAGGTACCTGCAACCCGCCTTCGGGTCACGATAAAACCAACCCTTGATAAGGTTCAAGATGTCTTTCCCTAATCCAGTATGCTGGGCTTCCTTGCTAACAGCCAGACGGCCAATCTTCAGTGCAGGATAGGACGAACGTCTTTTTGCGTTTGGAATCTTCCTGGATAAGCGGTTCCATATCACCGGATCTGCAATAGACCGTTCAATCTTGTCATAGAGAAGACTAAAGTAGGCCAGAATAATATGGGTATCGGCATCCTCAACAATATATGTCTTGGCAAGATGCTCACGTTCATACATGGCTGCATTGGGTGCAGCCGTACCGGTTTCACACAAAAAACCGTTCAAATCTGCTTTGCCACAGTCGAACGGCTTCAGTGTATCAGTAGACGGCTGGAAAGGTCTGATAGAGATACTCATAGGGCGAAGGTGCAGCACTTCTTGAGTCTCTCATAAGCTTCCCACATCTCCTCTTTCTTCTCCTCGGAAAGGGGAACGACGTTGTGGGCCGCCATTTCGAAGCGGTAGGCATCCTCGTCATAGAGGACGGGCGTTTCTT
>CAMZCW010000159.1 GCA_947305045.1 uncultured Bacteroidales bacterium
TCCAGGACTTCCTTGGCCAGGTTCATGTAGTTGGCCGTACCGTTGTTCATAACATCGTACAGGATAATGGGCTTACCGTACGAGGGGGCCTCGCTGAGGCGGATGCTGCGGGCAATGACGGTATTGAACACCATATCTTTGAAGTGGTCCCGGAGCTGGGCCACCACCTGGTTGTGCACCTTGGTGCGACCGTCAAACATGGTAACCACAAACCCTTCGATGGCCAGTGTGGGATTGATGCCGTTTTGCACCAGACGGATGGTCTGGATGAGCTTGGCAAGTCCTTCCAGCGCAAAAAACTCCGGCTGGACGGGAATGATTACGGAATCCGCGGCCGTCAGGCAGTTCACCGTGATGAGGCCCAGGGAAGGGGAGCAGTCTATAATAATGAAGTCATAGTTGTTCCGGATGGGTTCCAAGGCCTTCTTGAGCACCGATTCACGCTCACGGACATCCAGCAGCTCAATCTCCGCGCCCACCAGGTTGATGTGCGAGGGTATCATGTGCAGCTTGGGCAGCTCCGTCTGGATAAGAGCATCTTCCGCGCGCAGCTTGCCGATGAGAATCTCATACAACGTGCGGTGGTCGCTGTTCTCCGGGTCAAAGTTAAGACCGGAAGTGGTGTTGGCCTGCGGGTCTGCGTCTATGACCAGGACATTCTTTTCCAGAACGGCCAGGGATGCTGCTAAATTGATGGCAGTGGTGGTTTTACCCACGCCGCCTTTTTGATTGGCAATGGCGATGATTTTTCCCATACAGTCAGGTTCAAGGGCGCACGGCCCGATAAATCATACAAATTTAGTGATAATTCCCGACACTCGCAAAAAATGTTCCACAAAAAGTTCCACGCCGGAAAACGGGCTGTCGGAAAGCGTTAATCAAAAGAAAAGTTTTATCTTTGTGAATGATGGACGAGAGCAACTTCATACAGGTCATTCTGCCGCTCAAGCTGGAGTGGGAGCCCTACTATCTGGTAGAAATACCGGTGGCTGTAGGGGACCGCGTGAAGGTGGAATTCGCCGGAAAAGACTACTCGGCCGTAGTCTCTGCAGTAGGGGTGACACCCCCGGAACAACTGGTGGAAAGAATCCTGTATATCAAGGCCGTAGAGCGGGAGCTCCCGCCGGTCTTTGAACAGGAAATTGCCTTCTGGCGCTCGCTCGCCTCCTATTATCTGTGCACCATCGGGGAAGTCTACAAAGCCGCCCTGCTCAGGGACCGGGTGGCAGCGGAGTTGCCCAAAGCAGCAGAAGAAGCGGGCAGGGAAGTGCAACTCTCCCCGGAGCAGGAACAGGCCGCAGCGGCCGTGCGAACCGCTTTCCACTCCGGAAAAACCGTTCTACTGCATGGTGTCACGGGCGCCGGCAAAACTGAAATCTACCTGCAACTGGCCCGGGAAACGCTCTCAGAGGGAAAAAACGTCCTGTTCCTGGTTCCGGAAATTGCCCTTTCCCGGCAACTGGAAGACCGTGTGGCAGCCGTTTTTCCGAACGTACAAGTGTATCACAGCGCCAAAACCTGGCCCCGGCGGGCCGCCGTCACCAAAACCGTGCTGGAGGCTTCACCCTACCTGGTCCTGGGCACCCGCTCGGCCCTGTTCCTGCCTCATCATAACCTGGGACTTATTGTGGTGGACGAGGAACACGACAACTCCTTCAAACAGGATTCTCCGGCCCCGCGTTACCATGCCCGCGAGAGCGCCATCATGCTTTCCGTAGTGCAGCACGCGCACGTCCTTTTGGGCAGCGCCACACCCTCTTTGGAATCGCTCTATAATGCTGAAACAGGCCGATTTGTCAAGGTGGAATTAAAGCAACGCTTCCACAAAGGGGAGGAGGCGGAGGTGCTCATTGTAGATACCGTAGCGGAGCGCCGGAAAAACGGCATGGTGGGCAGCTTTTCGCTCAAACTGTTGGAACAGCTGTCCCACACGCTGGAAGCCGGCGGGCAGGCCGTCCTGCTACGGTCCCGCCGCTCGTACGCACCGGCCGTCCAGTGCACGGAATGCGGCACCATCCTGAAGTGCCCGCGCTGTAACGTTTCCCTAAGCTTGCACATCCATCCGGATCGCCTGGTGTGCCATTATTGCGGCCACACGGAGCCCTATACAGGCAAGTGCGACCACTGTGGCGGTGCCCTGCAACCCCTCGGCGCTGGAACGCAGAAAATTGAAGAAGAACTCCAGGCCATTTACCCCCGGGCCCGCATTGCCCGCCTGGACAGCGACGCCACCCAAAGCGAGGCTAGGACCATCCGGCAATTCGCCCAGGGAGAAATTGACATATTGGTTGGTACTCAGGTTGTTACAAAGGGCTTTGACTTCGCCGGCCTGTCGCTGGTAGCGGTCATCCAGGCCGACAACATCCTTGGGCAACAGGATTTCCGGGCCGATGAACATGCCATCCAACTGCTGGAGCAGTTCCGCGGTCGTAGCGGCCGCAGGGGTACGCCGGGCCTCTTTGTCATTCAGACTCGCGAACCGCACCATCCCGTGTTCGCCCGCCTGGGCGAGCATACGGACAACACCGCCGTGCTGCTGGAAGAGCGCCGTCTGTTCGGCTATCCGCCCTATACACGTCTGATTCACCTTACAATAAAAGACACCAACGAGAAGCGGCTGAATTACCTGTCGCGGGAACTTGCACAGAGCCTGCCGGTGACTTCCATCGGCCCCTATACGCCGGCCGTGGACAAAATTGCCGACCAGTTTATCCGCCAGATTCGCATCATGCTCCCGCGAGACAAGTCCTTGCAGGAAAGGAAGAAACAACTGCTGTTGTCTGTCAATTCATTTGAGAGGGAGCACAAGTACTTTGGACATATCCTTTTAGATGTTGACCCTGTTTAGTTGCATTTTTATAGATAAAGCGCTAATTTTGTATGTTATTTAGTAGGGTTATGTACCTATCAGTTATTTTTTTAAATAGTTATGAGAAACAAGGCTATGAGAAACAAGGCATTTTTGATTGCTGTCGTTCTCGTCATGTTGCCTTTTTCACTCCATGCACAATGGAGAGTGGGCATCATTGAGGGAATCGGCTACAACATCCACTCACAGGATGTGCATTACATGACCGACTTCAGCCTGAAAGGCGGTTTAGGTCTCAACACCGGCATTTCCGGACAGTATTCGTTCAAAAAATGGCTGGGCGTCCGCGCAGACCTTATCTTCGCGCAGAAGAACTACAAGATGAGCCGTACGGACCTCAACAACGTAGACTACAACTACCTGAACAACTACCTGCTCCTCCCGGTAATGGCATCGTTCAGCTTTGGCGGAGACAATTTCCCGCTGCGCGGTTTTGCCAACCTGGGCTATTATGGCGGTCTCTGGCTCACCAGTCATCGCTTTGGCACCGACTATAACGTCATGAGCGAGAAAACCTACGAATTTGCCGGCCCGGTGGCGTTCAATCAGGAAAGAGACAATCGCCTGGACATGGGCCTGGTTGGCGGCGTGGGCATGGAGCTCCGCTGCAACAAGCACCTGGGCGTTCAGATTGAGGCCCGCTGCTACTACAGCCTTACCAGCCAGGTGAAAGAGTACATGAAGGTGAAAGACTACCGCTACGACACCACCATCGGCCTGCAAGCCGGCGTTTACTACATCTTTTAATTCGAGAAAGAGCCATGAGAAACTATATCAAAGGAGCAGCCATCGCGACGATGATGGTATTTTCGCTCGCCTCCTGCCGCAAAGAAAGCGACACCGTCCACAATTTTTCCTATATGGATGTTGTAACCTGGCAAAAAGCGAAAGACAGCTACGGCGAAAAATTCAAAATCCTGTGGGAAGGCCTTAATTCCAACTATGGCATCTGGGATTACGAGAAAGAGCTGGGCCTGGACTGGGATGCCGTGTACGACAAATACTATCCCAAGTTTACGGAACTGGACACCCTTTCCAAGACGGGCAAAGTCACGGACGACAAGCTGAGGGAACTGGTTCAGGAAGTGGTGGCCCCGCTGCACGACGGTCATTTGTTCATAATGGTACAAAACCACATGACGGGCAATTTTATCGATGTAAGCCCCAACAAGGACCGCAACAAAAAGGAGCGTGAAAAAGACTACAACGAGGCCCAGGTCGGTGGACAGGTTCTTAAGCCCAGTCTGACCTATTATTATAACACTCCGGGCAAACTGAAGGATTTCAAGACGGTAGACGCTACAACGAGCACCCAGCTCCTGAGTGTGCTGGATTCCCTCTCCGGCTGGTCCAAACGCATGCTGGATTCAACCTCCAGGAAAACCCTTGTCACGCAAGAAGAACTGATTAGCGAGCTTATTGCCAAAACCATGGAAAACGAGCTTGACCAGGTGAGAGCCCTCAAGTCGAATGAGCAGATAATCAATGGCATCAACACACTTGCCCTGAAATACGCCTATCTGGATATTCCCGGCGTGCATGTGCTGGACGAGAAACTGATAAAATCAGGCATCGACATGACCTATGCCCTCTTCGAGGGGAACATTGCCTACCTCCGCTTTGATTCTTTCAGCATTACCCCATACCTGTCCACTTTCGTCACGGAGAAGAGTACGCTTCAGCCTTATGCCCAGCAGCTTTCCGCCCAGGTTGCCGATGTCTGGAATGCCTGGTTCGGCGCCATTCAGGAACTGCATAAAACCAAGCAACTGGGCGGTGTCATCATTGATGTTCGCGGCAATGGCGGCGGTATGGACAGCGACTATGCCTACGTTCTGGGTGCTCTGCTGCCTTCCGGTGGCCATCATGCGATGGACACCCGCATGAAAAGAGGCATCGGCCGGTATGACTATTCTCCGATTATTCCACAGGTGATGCCCACCTTCGTTGGGGCGCATGTAACCGTCACCGAGCCTATCGTCGTCCTTACTAACCTCCATTCCGTGAGCATGGCCGAGTTGACCGCCGTAGGCGCCAAGGTGGTGGACAACGCCAAGGTGGTGGGGACGCGTACCTGGGGCGGCCTGTGCGGCCTTATGGATAACGACACCTACAGCATCAACTATGCCGGCCATATCGGCGTAGAAGGGGAGACCCCGGTTTATGTTTACTGCCCTTGCGAGGCTTCCTTTACCAAGGATGGCAGGCTCCTGGAGGGCGTTGGCGTTACGCCGGATATCGAGGTACACCTGGACAAGGCCGCCTGGAACAACGGTCTGGGCCCCGACTCCCAGCTGGACAGAGCCATCCAGTACATTACTACCGGCAAATAATCTAAAGATAGAACAAGATGAAAAAAATATATAACATTTTCACTTCCGCCCTTGTGCTTCTTGTAGCCCTGCAAGGCTGCAACAAGACGTATTTGAAGGAAGTTGTCGACGAAAGTAAAAAACAAGAGCAGGAAGTGCCGGTAATCGAGGACGATGAAATTACCAAAGTCCTCAGAGGGATCAAAGGCGTTTCCAACGTTACCATCAGCCTGGCTGCCCTTCCCCAGGCCCAGACAAAAGCGGAAGGGGTGCCTGCCGGATATGTGAAGCAGTACTTCTTCTCCTATGCCCAGCCGGTGGACCACAACGACCCCGCCAAGGGTACGTTCTACCAGCGTGTGGCCATGCAGCTGACAGACCTGCAAAATCCGGTAGTTGTGGGGACTTTGGGATATAAACTGAGCATGACCGGCCAAAATGGT
>CAMZCW010000160.1 GCA_947305045.1 uncultured Bacteroidales bacterium
AATGGCAATGCATGCGGAGCCGTTCCGGATAACACAGCTGCGGGCACAGTTCCGGTCTCTCACCGGCTTCCCTTTTGAGCCTCCTCAGAGGCACCTGCATCTGCGTACAAAGGTACAAAAAAAGAGGCACGTGCGAAATAGCCCGCCACCATCATTACCCACTGTGACAGCTAAGTCATTGTTCCTCTGTAAGTTATAATATAATCCTCGTTCAAATTTCGAACGAGGATTATATTGTAATGTAGTGATTCTCAGTTGTTTGGCTGTCACGCGGGTGGCGGGGAAACAACAGGGCGGGCTGGCAACTAGCGGTTCTCCGCGGCCTCTACGGCTTTGAAGTAGCGGTAGCTGCTCACCTTGACCTCGCTGATGGAGTTTTCGTCGCACACGATGGTGCCGGCGGGGTGGTTCTGCAGGCCGCTCAGAGTGCAGTAGTGGCTCATGGGGCCTTCGATGGCGTCCTTCAGGGCGCGGGCTTTCTTGGAGCCGAAGGCCAGGATAACCACTTCTTTGGCGCTGAGCACGGTGGCTACGCCCACGGTAAGGGCCTGTGCGGGCACGGCCTCCGGGTCGCCCCCAAAGAAGCGGGCGTTGACCTCACGGGTGTCCTGGGTGAGGGTGACCACGCGGGTGCGGCTGCTCAGGGAGGAGAAGGGCTCATTGAAGGCAATGTGGCCGTCTTCGCCTACACCGCCCAGGAACAGGTCAAAACCGCCGGCCTTCACAATGGCTTCTTCGTAGGCGGCGCATTCGGCCTCGATGTCCTTGGCGTTACCGTCCAGGATGTGGATATTCTCGGGTTTTTCGTCAATGTGGTCGAACAGGTACTTGTGCATGAAGCTGTGATAGCTTTCCGGATGTTCCACAGGAAGACCTACATACTCGTCCATGTTGAAGGAGATGACGTTCTTGAAGGACAGCTCCCCGGCTTTGACCATGCGGATGAGTTCTGCATAAGTTTCAATGGGGGTGGAGCCGGTGCAAAGACCAATGACGAAAGGCTCGCTGGTGCGGGCGGCTTTTTCTTTGATTTTGGCTGCGATGTAGTGGGCAGCCCACAGGGAACCCTCGGCGGAGTTATGTCTGATAATAACTTTCATACTACAATTAATGTTAAGTAAAAAATTAAACCGGAATTCCATACAACGGCGGCAGGAATTCCGGGAAGCAAAGGTATGAATTTTTTACCAAAATTTAATACAATTTCAGGAAAACTTCAATGGCCTGGTACTCTGCCATACCCAGTTGGTCGTACAGGCGGGCGGTGTTGGAGGTGCGTTCCTCCGCCCGCTGCCAGAACTCGCGCGGATCCTCTCCCGGGAACGGCACGATGTCTTTCTGGGAAAGGTGGCGGAAGATGGCGTGGCGTTTTTTGACAACCTCGTCCGGGGACAGCGGAACGGCCATGTCCACGCGGCCCAGCTCCCACTCCATCCAGGCGCCGCGGTAGAGCCAGACATGCGTTTGGGCGGTCCAGGCGGCTCCCTCTTCCTTGAGCTGCTCCAGGGCATCCAGGGCGGCCTCCGTGCACACGCGGTGCGTGCCGTGAGGGTCTGCCAGGTCACCGGCCATGAAGATCATGTCCGGTTTGAGCTCATTCATCAGTTTTTTGATGATGTCCACATCGGCCTGGGTGCGGGGATTTTTCTTGATGCCGCCGCTCTCGTAGAACGGGAGGTTCAGGAAGTGGGCGTTGGTGTTGTCGTTGAGGCCGAAGGAGCGCACGGCGCCGCGGGCTTCGCTGCGACGGATGGCGCCCTTCATTTCCAGCAGCGCACGGGGCTCCGGTTCACCGGGCACCTTGCTCTCCACCAGCTTCTTCACCTCATCGAATTTATCGGCAAAGCCCAGCTGGAAGGCGCAGTCCATGTGCTGGAGCACTACGTCGTCGTGAACGGCTACGTTGCCTGAGGTCTCATAAGCTACGTGCACGTTGTGGCCCTGAGTCACCAGACGGATGAACGTACCGCCCATGGAGATGACGTCGTCGTCCGGGTGGGGCGAGAAGATGAGCACTGTCTTGGGGAAGGGCGTGGCCTTGACGGGACGCGTGCTGTCGTCTGCATTGGGCTTGCCGCCCGGCCAGCCGGTGATGGTGTGCTGGAGGTCGTTGAAGACGTCGATATTAATCTTGTCAAACGGACCGGCCTTTTCCAGGAGCTCGCTCAGGTTGTTGTTCAGGTAGTCTTTTTCCGTGAGCTTGAGGATGGGCTTGCCGGTGACCTCGCACAGCCACACGACGGCCTTGCGGATGAACTTGGGGGTCCAGTCGCAGGGACCCACCAGCCAGGGAGCGACGCTCCGGGTGAGCAGGCTGGCGGCGGTTTCGTCCACATAGAAAGAGATGTGGTCGTGCAGCTGGAGCAGGGAGGCGGGGCAGTCTGTGGTGACAGGGCCCTCGGCGATGGCCTTTACGGCCGTGGCTTTGTCTTCGCCCCAAGCCATGAGGATGATGCGCTTGGCGCTGAGCATGGTGCTGATACCCATGGTAATGGCCTTGTCCGGCGTGGCGGCGATATCACCGTTGAAATTGCCGGCCTGGCGCTTGCGGGAGCCGTAGGAGAGGCGCACGACGCGCGTGCGGGTTTTCTCGTTGGAACCGGCCTCGTTGAAGCCCACCTGGCCTTGTTCACCAATGCCGATCACCAGCAAATCCAGGTCGCGGGCGAGTGCGTCAAAGCGGGCGCAGTACTCCGACAACTGATCTTTGGGCACGGTGCCGTCCGGCAGATGCACATTTTCTTTCCGGATATCCACTTTGTCCAGAAGGGCCTCGTGGATGCGGTGGTTGCGGCTTTGCGCTTCCTCGGTGGACGAGGGATAATACTCGTCGATAGAAACCACTTCCACGTTCTTGAAGGAGACTTTGCCGGCAGCGCAGCGGCGGGCCAGCTCGTTGTACAGCGACATGGGCGTAGCACCGGTGGTGAGTCCCAGCCGGAACAGGCCGTCCTTGGTGTTGTTGATGGCATCTACGATGAAATCGGCAATGGCATAGGATGCCGGCCTGGACTCCGCGTACACATGGGTCCAGATTTTCTCGTACGTGTGCAAAATGCCTGCAGGCAGGTCTTTCTCGATAAGGCCGCCTTCGTAAGGAAGAGTAAAATGCTTGCTCATGGTTATTGGGTCGCGTTATGTGTTATTTCAGGATGTTCCGGATACGTTCCAGTTTGCCGTCCACCGGGGCCGGTTGAATGCCCAGCAGGTGGCACAGAAGGGGATACAGGTCGATGTTGCGGAACGCGGACTTTTCGCCCTCCGTGAAGGGAGCTTCGTAGCTGACCTTGAAGTCCGGGCCCACGGCGCGGAAGGCTACCATCATGTCCGTTTCCTTGCAGTCGAAACCGTGCGTGCCGTGGTTGCGGGACGGGGCAAAGTTGAACTGCCAGCCCAGATCCGGGCTCACAATGAGGTCTCCCAGGCGGTTGGAGGTGCCATAGTGCAGATACTCGGGGACTTCGCCGTGCTTCCAGACGTGGAGGTGCTCCACCTTGGAGAGGCGGTTGTACAGGCTGTCCACATAGCCTTCCCTGGCCCAGATGCTGGTGGGAAGGTTGCCCGCTACTTTACGGGTCCATTCCTGCGGCATGACGTCGTACCAGCCAATGAAGCGCTTCTCGGAAATTTCCGTCATGCCGTGGTCGCCGGCCAGGATAAAGTTGATGCGGTTTCCGTGCGGCAGGGCCTTCAGGCGCAGGTACAGGGCGTGCATGAGGCTGTCCATGTGCTCCGCCATGGCTTTGGTTTCCGGGGAGAAGGGGCCGTGCACATGGCCCTGGTGGTCAGGCTCGTCGAAGTAGCCCATCACCAACTGGGGGCGTTCCTCTTCCGGGAGGCTCATCAGGCGGACAATCTCATCCACGCGCTGGTCAAAGTCCCAGTGGGGGTTCTCGTCCCAGTGACGCCAGTAGGTAGGGTATTCATTGCCTTCCGGGCCGATAGCGATATCGGAGCCCACCCAGTAAACCACGCCGCATTTGACGCCCTGCTTCTGGGCGGTAATCCAGATGGGCTCTCCGCCGTAAAAATGAGGATTAAAGCGGGTTTCCTTGCTTTTGATGGCATAGTCGCTGTCTGTCTCCGGATCCCAGAAGCTGTTGTTCACCAGCCCGTGATGGTCCGGGACCAGGCCGGTGGCCATGGTGTAGTGGTTGGGGAAGGTGGAAGAGGGGAACGACGGCTCCATCCGGGCCTTTACGCCCACCGTGGCCAGGGAGTCAAAGAAAGGCATGTCGTAATAGTCGGGATAGTCCCAGCGGCTTCCGTCCAGGGAGATGATGACGGTGTAGTTGGCTGGCTTATTGCTGCATGCCGTGAGTCCGGCCAGCAGGACAAAGAACAGGAGAATCTTTTTCATGCATCTATCGTTTGAGTAACAAAAGTACGAAAAAACTTGTATATTTGCGGCGATAAATATTTAGAAATATGAAGAAAACTGTTTTTTACCTCGTATCAGCAGCGCTTTTGTTTGTCGCAGCACAAACGGCAGGCGCCCAAATCAGTTTAGGAGTCGGAACCGGCAGCCGTCTTTACACTTTCCAGGAGGGAGGTGCTCCGGCAACGCCCGCTGCTGCGCCCACTCTCTCGGTGGAGTTTGAAGCGAATTTCCGTCTGTCCAGGGTTTTCGGCCTTTCCGTCGGCGCAGACCTTGCCGGTGTGGTAGGTTACAAGTTCATGAATGACAAGGAAAAGAACCTGGGAGAGGTGTATGTAGAAGCCCCGGTCCGGGCCAAACTGTACATCCCGCTGGGTTCCATGGTGGATTTGTATATCTTTGGCGGCCCCGTGGCTTCGGTGAACCTGGTCTCCGGTGATTTTCACACGAAAAAAATCACGGACAACTACCAGACCAACCCCAACCTGCGGCGCTTTGACCTCATGCTGGGCGGCGGTGTAGGCCTGGAAATCATCCGCCACATCCGCGTCACGCTGGGTTATGACCACGGCCTGCTCAACCGTGACGGCACGCAAGGCCGCAACGTCCACACCGGCGCGCTCAAGCTGGCGGCGTATTACATGTTCTAGTGAAACAAGAACGGCCCTTTCGGGGGCCGTTTTTATTACTTGTACTTGAACCGGACGCGGGAGCGGATGTCCATGGGGACCTGGCGGGCATCGACAAACTGCCACTCGTCTATCATGTAGCCGCCGTGCTGCTCAATGCTTTTCTCAATGGCCTTCATGAGGCCCAGCTCATAAAAGAGGTCTTCCGTTGACATGAATCCGTACTTGGGATCGTCCGGAAGCATGACCTCAAGGGTGTTGGTGCACAGGTTGCACGCCGCGATATCCCTTAGAAGCTGGTCCTGGAAAGAAGTATCCGCGCTCACCATGTCCTCCTCAATTTCCTGCTCCGGCTCATAGCCGTCAAAAATGTCGGGGTCGTCGAATTTCTCGTCAAAATCGTCGTACTCCTCAAAACCGCCGGGGTCTCCTGCGCCGATGGACTCCAGCTCTTCCGATGACGGCAGCCTGACAAGCCCGCCGGTAGCGGCGTTAAGCAGCTGGGTAAACATATACACCCGCTGGAGGCCCTTCATGGGCAGGAGTGTATAGTTTTTGTCGTCTTCCAGCACAAAGACCACGGTGCCGCGAATCTCCTGCG
>CAMZCW010000161.1 GCA_947305045.1 uncultured Bacteroidales bacterium
GGCAAAGGTATCGCCAATATACAAGTTCCCTTCTCCATCGAACTGCATCTGGAGCATATTAGACGAGAATGTGGCCGAGGATGATAAACCATCAACAAGACCTGCATAATTGGAAGCTTTCGTTCCAGAACCGAATATTGCCACAGGTGTTGCCCCCTTGGATGCGACACGATAGAGTTTAAAGCATTCGCTGGGTGTTCCAGCGGAAGCAGATACCGCTACCACCATCGATCCGTCTGTATCAAATGCAAAGGAAAGAGGCCATGCATAGCCTGAAGAAGCAATTCCACTGAAATCGGCAAACACTTCAGCGTCAACTGCTCCTGGCACATTACCGGTAAAGACATGAATCTTTCCAGCGTTACTACCATCGCCTCTTCCCAAAACATAAACATTGCCGTCATGCTCTTGTATCTGCATGGCCTGGTTTATTCCGGTGGTAACAATGGAATAAAGCTGGGTAGTCATGTCATACTTGTAAATACAGTTACCAGAAGTTCCAGTTTTGTTCGCAATCCAAAGATTATTGCCAATGCAACATACGCTATAAGGGTATTGGGGATACTTGGATGAAGAATTAGTAGCCGATTGTGTGGCAGTATTTTTTACCACATCCAGGAAGTACACGTGATATTGTTCAGCCGTTACCACAAACTGATCATCAGACAAGCGGGTTAGATTATGTGGAGTACGGGCAAGCCCCGTAATGATGGTTTCAACGGTATACTTCGGCATCACGATAGCCGGCATCGGCTTGATGTGGGCTCGTTCGATCTGGACGTTGGAAGCGGTGCGAAGGGAACCGGGCACTTCCGTATTGTCGTTGAAAGCCAGCCAGACCTTGAGCTGTGGATAGACGTTCTGTCCGCCGCTCACTACCGGACCAACCGGCAGCGGGATATAGGCAGTTATGCCGTCGTCGGAGGTTCGCTGAGCCGCCGTTGCGGATGCAATGTTGATGGCGATTTTATAAGTACCGCTATGGTCATACGCTTTGACATAGGGAACCTCAACCGGGTCGAAACCGCCGCCTTCCGTCGTCCAGTTATAGGTCCGGTTCATCGTCGAGCAGATCTTGTAGGAGACTTTACCGGCTGCGAGCAGGTCTGCATCCACGACCGGAGCCATCACGACAATTTTGGTGGCTTTCGGCGGTACATTCTTGTAGGTTACCTTAAGGCAACCGCCGAGATGCTTGAATTCCAGCGGTTCCCCAGCTTCCACGCGGGCCAGCATCGGGGCCTCGACATCCCCTTCAAACCAGGTATAAGTGTCTTTCAGCACAGGTTTCAATGAACCCTCTTCTTCTTTAGGATAGGCACTTGCTCCCGATCCGGAGGTCTTTGCCGGATAAAGGGCAAAGGAGTTCTGGCCATATACGATATTATCGTCATTATCGTCCGTGTTGGGGACGAAGGTGACCTCATCTGCAGTATCGTCTCCGGTATATTTGTATGTGGTATAACCGTTGGCATTGTCACTGCGGACAACCATATTGTCATTCTTTTTCCACATGAACGTTCCACCGACAAAGGCAGTCTTGGTATCTTCCTCAGAAAACCGGGCGGTGAGTGCCGGAGCACCGCTGAACCCGGGCGTTTCGTCCGTCGTATCAGTCAGTTCCTTATTGCAGGAAAGGGTCGTAACGGCCAGGGCCGCCATCATAAGCATTGAAATTTTTTTCATAAGATAGTCCATAATCCTTCGTCATCCGTAATCCATTTTTCAAGACCGATGGAATCTTTCGTTTCCAAGTCCGATGCGCAGATAAATCGTTCCTGCGCGATAGTCAGCAGCGCTGAGTCTGGCTGCAAATACTTCTTTTTCATCATATTCCTGTATTTATTGGTTAATAATTAATCTAAGGCGAATCTCACCATCAACGGCCAGTGGTCGGAGGGGAAGTATTCGTTATATTTGTCATCAATCACTTTGTATTTCACCACATCCAGCCCGCCTTTGAAATAGAGGTAATCGATGCGGTGATACCACTTGGAACGCTGCTCGTCTTCGTAGCTGTATGCGTTATAGGTGGCAACCGGGCCTTCTTTTACACCCAGATCGGCGCTGCGGTAATAGGAGTCTGTCAGCTGGACCTTGAAGTAATCCGTGTGGGTGGCTTCCGTGGTGGGGCCGTTCATGTCACCTCCGAGGATGACCGGGTAACCGCCGGTATTCAGGACGGCAATCCGGCTACAGATCAGTTCGGCAGAACGGGTACGGATTTCCAGGGCCTCCTCTTCGCTGACGGAGGTGCCGGAACTGGTTACTTCCAGATGTGTATTGAGGAAGAGGACTTTCTCGCCGGTTTCGCGGTTTTCCAGTTTGATCCACTGGCAGATGCGTCGGCGTCCCGGATCTGTGGAAACCCAACCCGGATAGGGGTTGCTGGGCGTATCCGGCGTGGCTGAGAGGTAAAAATAGCCCTTGTCCAGCTCGACGAACTTGTCGGTTTTCCAGGCGAGGCAGGGCTCTTCCGCCGTTTCAAAGAAAGTGTATTCCGGAAGATTTCCGATCATGTAGGCCCGCTGCTCCGGCCGGCTTTCCTGGAAGCCCACGATGTCAAAACTGTAATCCTTGATGAGCTGGACGACGCCGGTGCGACGGAATTCCCAGCTGCGCTCGTCCGTATCCTTGTCCGTAATGAAACGAATGTTGAAGGTCGCTGCCGTCAAAATGGTTTTGGTCGTCACAGGGCCGTCCGGATCGCCGATATAGAGTTCCCGGATATGCCCGGTTCCCTGATCGGTGATATAGAGCATAGTGCCCGTGCTGTTCATCAGCAGACCGCCCATCTGGCGGAAAGTTGCGTCGGTTCCGACACCGTCGGCGATGGCCGCGCGGTTGGCTGCCTGGGTACTGCCGGCGACCGTCGATACGATCGCGTTGACATATCCGAGAGAGCCTTTCCGGATCCTCCGGACACGGTAAGTATCAGCAAGATAGATGTCTCCGTTCGGGGAGATGGCGATGTCTGCAATACCGGCTGTGAATTTCGCCGTCAGCGGCTCACCTTCCGTGCCGTCGGAGATGGCTTTCGCATCCTTGATGCCGGCGATGACCTCATAGGTGCCGGTGTTGGGATTGACGTTGAGAATCTGGCAGCCGTTGGTCGCGACAATCAGGTTTCCGTCCGCATCGAATTCCATGGCGAGCGGCCACTTCCCGAGGCTGACCGTCAGGGAAGGGGAGGCCGTGAAGTCTCCGCCGTCGAACTTGTAAATGGTGTTGAGGTCGCGCACCGCGACAAAGGCGTTCCCCTCTGCGTCGAAGATGATATCCATCACGCTCTTGCCGCTCCAGGTGCTCAAGGCCGCCTGCTCCGTAAAGGTATGGCTGTCCGGATTAAAGGTGAAGACTTTGGCTATGGCCTTCTCGGCGAACCAAATCTCGCCGTTATGCAGATTGCCCAGCCAGGGGACGTGATTCGCATCCCCATAGGTGTAAGGATCGGAAAGCGTACCTGCCTTGACATCCCAGATACGCGCCGTCTGTGCCTGCTCCAGCACGAACGCCTTTTCGTCCGGGACGATCCAGCCCATACCACGAACGGCGCCAAGAATGGCCGCGGAAGCATTGCCGCCGGCCTTTCCGGAAACCGGGTTGCTGAAGCCGACGTTGCCAAAGAGCGTTGTGACCGTGAACGGCGCTTTCAGCTCTTCGGGATAGACGACCAGTTTCATCGGTTTGATGTAGGCCCGGTCGATCCGAAGGTTTTCAGCCGTGCAGACCGTGCCGGAGATGGTGTTGCCGGCGGCATTCACCAAATAGATCCGGACTTCCGGGTAGGTGTGGTCCTCGCCCGGTCCGACCGGCATGGGAACATAGAAAGTACGAGAAGTGGCAGTCCCTGCAGGGAAGGGGAGACCGACGCAGTCGTCATTCCCGGCATAAGCCTGGACGAAAGGCTTTTCATCCCCGATGCTGCCTGACCAGTTATGGACGACCATATTCTTCGTCATGACATAGCCCGGCGTCAGGACCATCAACTTGGCAGCCTCGGCGGGAATGTTGGAAATGGTCAGCTTCAGCAGGCCGCACAGCTGGTAGAATTGCAGGTTCTCACCTTCGATGACATTCGAGAGCATGGGTGCTTCCGCATTCCCTTCCGTCCAGACATAATTGTTCTTCAGGCTCAGGGTCAGCGTGCTGCCTTCCCACTTGCAGTTGTTCGGTGCGAGTGAGGGATACAGGGCAAAACCGCCTTCTCCGTACAGTACGCCGCTGGCGGGCGTCTCCGTCTGATGGAAGTCTGCCGCCCCGGCGGTATTCTCTCCGGAGTAACGCAGATCCAGCGTATTCCCGTCGGTAAGCGCTACGCGGATCCTGTCTCCGGTTCTCCATTGGTATTCTGGACCGTCAAAGCCGGTTTTACTGACTGTGGCGTCACTGAATTCGGCGTAGAGGACGACCTCATCCGGATCGCCGGCGGGCGTTTCCGGATTTTCCGGTGTGCCCGGATTGTCTTTAATCTCGGGCTCTGCTTCCTTGGAACAGGCGCCCAGCAGCAGGGCAGCAGTCAATAGAAATAACAGTCGTTTCATGGGGATTAGAAATTAAAATCAACGATAACCGGCAAATGGTCGGAAGGATGCCAGAAACTGGTCACGACCTCGTCACGGACCGGCTCGGTATATTCATCCCGGACAATCCGGGCATCGGTAATGGACGGATAAAGGTCCGGCGTGCAGAAAACATAATCGTAGCGGGTATCGGCGATGGTGGACAGAATCACCTCTTCCGGATAGCGCCACTTGATGATGTCCCTATAAGGAGTATGCTCATGTATGTAATCCTGTGCCTGGAACTTGGGGTCGTCCGCAGGTAGGCCGTAGAAAGCATTGTCTGTACGGGAAATGGAATTGAAATCGCCCATCAGGAGCCAATACCCGTTTCGGGCATTGCCGATGGTGTGTCTGCATACGTATTCCACTTCCATCTTCCGGTAGGCATCGCCTCCGTGGGCGGCTTTGGATGCTTCCTGGTCCGTGGCATTGAAGGCGTACGGATGCGGCCAGGTATGGAGGGCAACCAGATTCAAGGTCTTGTCCGCGACGCTTACCTGTGTCCATACGGCCCCGTGGGTAACTACACTGTCAGGCTCTTCGCCGACAATCTTCGCCATCCCGTGGATGGGCGTCTTGGAGGTGATGACCTGGGGATAGTTGTCCCGCATGCCGCCGACATAGACAAAACGGTGTCCGTATCGGGCGGCCAGTTCCGGCCAGTTATCGACCAGATACTTTTCCTCCAGGGGCAGTTTGTCTCTGGTTCCCGTGTAATAAATACTGCGGGCTTCGCACCAGACGCAAACGTCCGGATTCTGTTCGCGGACCCAGTTGACAAAACTGTCATAGTTCTTACCCTGTTCGGCCCACATCCCGTTCTGGATATTCCAGAACAGGAGCCGGAACGGTGTCTCTTCCTCAATGGAGACGGTTTGTGAAGAGCATCCGACAGCAAGGAGTGCCCCTATTATCAGATACAGACGTCTCATCGGATACTCACTTTACGGATCAGACAGTTCTGCGAGTCGCAGATGTACAGC
>CAMZCW010000162.1 GCA_947305045.1 uncultured Bacteroidales bacterium
CCAAACGCTGGCATCCCTCAGGATGATACCCTCGATGGAAATATTCTTTCCGTTGACGTACAGTGAGTTAGTGGACAGTGTCTTGCACAGCGAACCGTCGATGATACCGCGTCCGCGCACCTTGATATTGTCGCCAATCAACGATACGATGGGCGAAAACTGGCCGGGCTCCCGCTCATACATCTCACCATAGAGGATGGCACCGTCCGCCAAATAGAGCGTCTGGTTGGAGCGGACCACCAGACGGGACACCGTGTGCTCGCCGGGACCGAAGTAGATGACGTTGGGGTCGGACGGGTCCACCTCTTCCGTTTCCACCGGGTTGGCGAACAGATGGAGTGAGTGAATCTCGTCCCCGTTCACCTCCACGGTGAGCCGGTCGCCGGGACAGGCTTCCAGGGTTATTTCCTTTCCTTTCACCCGGGCCTCAATGCCCCTGGAGCTGGGAAGGACCTTCACGGATTGTACCGGATAAGGGACTTTCACCGTCACCTGGGTGGGGCCGGCAATATCAAAGGTGGCAAAGGCGGCCATTTCGAAGATGGCGGCCGAACCTTCTTTGTCGTCCATGCCCCGCATGCGGCGCAGGCTGTCGGCAGGAGAGACTTTCAACTTGTGCACCAGGGCCGATTTGCGGCCGTAGGTCACTTTGAACAGGGGGCTGCGTTCGCCGCCCTTTGCCGCTACAGGCAGGCTCAAGAGCATCAGCAGCGCTATGTACAGTACTTTTTTCATTTATTTCTTGATAAAACGAACAGCATCCACCACCACCACGCCACCTTCGCCTTTGTTGGTAAAGATGACCTTGATGGGCTTCTTGGGATCATTCACATAAACGCCCAGGCTATGCCACAGCCCATCCACCTTGGGACGGACAGTCATATCTACCGGGCAGGCATGGTTGCCTTTCTTGTCGGAAACGGTCACATCGGCAGCTTTCACGCGGTTGCCGCTGGCAGAGTACATAATTTGCACCTCATACTTGCCTTTTTCCAGGTTGGCAGGCGCAAAAACGGCCTCCAGCTTACCCTGAGGCGAAGTAGGGGCAAAACGGTAGTTATACAGCATGAAAGGGCCCTGGCTGGTGGAATGGGACCACAGGTCCTCATGCAGGCCCAAAGCCGTATCGTCCATGACAACGCCCTGAAAACGGGACGGTTCCAGAAACATGTCTCCAGGCGTCTTGTAGGTAATAAGTTGTTTCTGGCTCTTCAGGAGCTTCTGCAGCGCAGGCACATCCACATCCTGGACAGCGATATCGGCGCTGATGGCCATGGCGGCGGCATCGGCACAGACCTGACCCAGCATCATGTACACGGGCTCCATGCGGAGCGATGCCATAATCACGTGGGAGGCGCTCAGGCAGGTAGGAACCAGGAGGTTCTCGCACTGGGCTTTCTTAGGCGTAACGCTGCGATACGGGATGTCATAGGGGCGATAAGGGGTATAGGGGAAATTGCCTTCCTCCACCAGCACACCGTGCGGAGTGAGGATGGAAGAGACCAGGTGGCAGTCCAGGAAATAGGACCCCACAGCAACGGCGTCTTCCTTTTTATGCTGCTCCCAGGCATCCTGCTGCACCATGACGTACTCCCCTATCATGCGGCGGCCTTCGCGGATGTACAGCTGGTAGGGCCAGTTGCCGTTGTCCACAAACTCATCCTTTGCCAGGCCATAGCGGTTCACATCGGCCCGAAGGTCCTCAGGGACGCGCGCATCGTGCGAAAGGAACCACAGCATGCCTTCCTGATAGGTACGGTGATAAGCATCCAGGGCCTCGCGCAGGGCATAACTGCCTTCCGGGTAATTCCAGGAGGCATTGATGAGGTCCATGTGGTTGAGGTCGTACTTCTGGTTGGGCAGCTTGTACAGGGTGAGAATCTGGCCAAAACGGTGCGCACCGCGGCGTTGGATACGGTCCAGCACGCCTTCGTAGCGGGCGGGGTCATAGCTTTCCGGTTTGCGGAAGGGCACTAGGTTGTCCGGATTGTCCGTGACCGTGAGCCGGTACACATAGGCCTGCGACTTGGTATCGGCAGCTCCTTCCTTGTCCTTCTGGGCATAAATGATGTCCAGCGGATAACGGGCGGTCCATTTGCGCAGGGCATCCATTTCCTCGGGCGTGTACGTGCGTTTTACCCGGTACTCGGAAACGCCGGCGGAATACTCACCGTACTGCTCCCGGCTTTCCCGGCCTACGATATAGTCCACGCCGGACCAAGCCATGAGATCGCCTTCATAGGTGGCGTCGATGAACATTTTTCCGCGGAATATCCGTCCCTGTTCATCGGTCAGGCTCACAATGCGCGCGCCTTCCTTTTGAACGCCCCCTTGCTCAGCCATACGGGTGTTGTAGAAAACTTCCACACCGGCCTCTTCCAGCATCTGCAGATACACTTTTTCCGCCACAGAGCATTCCAGGGATATTTGCATGCGCTGCGGATTACCGTAATGGGCACCTACACGGCGAAGAAAATCGGCCGTATAGCCACCCACCGTCTGCGACCAGCCGATATCCACATTGCCGATACCGCTGGTCGTGAGTCCGCCCACATGTGAGGTACGCTCCAGCATGGCCACCTTAAGGCCTTGAAGGCCGGCCGTATAAGCGGCAATAACACCTGCGGAGTTACCGCCGTACACAACCACATCGTAGCTTTCCGCCTGCGCAAAAACGCAGACAGAAAGCAGTGTGGCAACAAGGGTTGAAAGGACCTTTTTCATTTATTCGATGATTTGGGTCTTGATGGAAATGACGGCATAGGCAGGTTTGTCATTCGGCGGTGCATTGTTGCCGGTGAAGGAGTCACGGTCGCCCACAATGCGGTCGAAACGGAAAACGCCCACGCAGTTGGGATAGGTGGAAAGCGGTCCCGTCTTAAACAGGAAGCTGTCACCGGCCTTGAAGTCCAGCCAGTCCTCACTCGCCTTGCCCTGGTCGTTCATCTTGGCCGTAACGGCTGCGGACGTAAAGTCTGCCGCGGTGACATTGTCGAAGGAGAAGTTGAACTTGTCGGTGAGCTTATGGATGACGGTACCGTTTCGGCCGCCTTCACCGGCAGTGGGCCAGGTGCCCAGCAGGGGGATATTCAGTTCTCCATTGCTGTACTGGAAATAAGCGGGATCCTGACCGTCACGGTTTTCGTTAGCGCGCATCAGGCGGGTAGCACCGGCATTCCAGGCAAAATAGAAGAAGTCGATATTACGGCGGTTGGCCACATCCCACCAATAGATGAGGCTATAGGTCTTGAAATCTCTCACGGAGAAGAAGCAGTGGAACTGCTCGCCCGGATATTCATCCAGTTCCAGCGGAACTACCGTATTGCGCTGGGCCGATATCACCAGGTCCGTTCCATAACGCAGGTCCACCAGCGTAGGAATCCGGTAAGTAACCTCATGGTTCAGACGGTCCACTGCAATGAACGCAATGGCATATGCAGCAGGGTCGAAGGACTCAAAGCTATAGCTGAATGCCTGCTCAAAAGTGGTGGTGGCATCATAGTAGTCGGCATGGAGCCGGTTCTTTACTTCGCTGCCGGTACCGGCATCCTTGGTGTAATAGACCACCTCTATGGAAGAGAGGCCGCTGCCGGCCAGCACCTGGAAGTCGAAGGTCTTGGACTCCGTGCTTCGCACCAGGAGCAGATCCTGGCTAATACCTTCGCCGGGAATGAGTTCGGGAGCCGGTGCCGGGATATACTCCACGGGCAGGGTCTCGATCTTCATCTTCCCGTTGGCATCGGTTGCAGACACCTGCAGGCCCCGATAACCTTCCAGATAATCTACATCCTGTTCAAAAGCATAGGTGCTTTCGCCCACATGGAATGTGGGAGTCAGCGGGACATCCATAATGCCATCGGCCGTAAACAGGGAGGCCTTGACGTTCTCCAGCGTATTGGAGGAAGTAACCGTGAAACGCGTAGTCACCGTGCTGGGATCCTCGTTACGCTCATCGATCCGGATGATTTCCTTCTCGAAGGAAATGACAGGAGCGGGCTGCACCGGGGTAACCTCCACGGGAAGGACCGTTGACACCATACGGTCCGCATTGTCTGTAGCCTCAATGCGGATGGCCGTAATGTCAATGTTCCAGGCAGGGGTTTCCTTGAGGGAATACTGATGTGCATTCTTAAAGGTAACGATTTCTTTCAGAAGCGTTTGCAGTTCACCCTCTATCTTGAAAACCTTGACATTCTTCAGACCGGCCTCGGAGAAGATGACGCACACCACAGGCGTGTTGTCCACACGGTTCAAGTCCGGCTTGAGGGTGGTGTACATGAGCTCGATGGACGGCTTTTTCATGGAGCCGTAGTCGGGAGTAATTTGCTCGCAGGCGGCCAGCACAAGCAGGGCGGCCAGAGCCAAAAGTATCTTTTTCATAACTGTCTCCTGTTAATAGGGTGTGTCTTCCGAATAAGTCTTCCTGAACATGGCGTAGTCGTTCATGATGTGAACCACGCCATTGGTGGGCATGATATTGGAAGCAACCGAACTGGCACGGCGGCTGTTGAAGTTGCTGCCTTTTTCATTGGCCACGATATTGCCATTGGCAATGGGATAGCCGATGGAGTTGGAAGAAGATTTGTTTACCTTGAGCGTCATCAAGCCCCACTCCCCTTCCAGCAGGGTCTTCACATAGATGGGCTCTACAGGAAGCTGCTGATTCAGGGCGTGATAGGAGCCCACTATCATGTGATACAGGAGCAGGCGCGTAACCTGGTCCACATCGCAGAAATCGATCTGGGTTACCTGGCCATGAGCGGCCTTGAAATTTTCCATGGCCGTGTTATTCAGGAAAAGATAGGTGATGGGCTGTTCCTTCTGCGTGTAATAATCCCGCATACCGGCAAACTCCACGGCCGCCACCATCTCGGTGAGGTCTTCCCGGGAATTCATAAACTCCCAGGCATTCATTTTAATATGAGGGTCCAGCGGATTGCTCTCGTATTTGTAGTCGGTCTGCATCTTGAATCCGTTGCAGGCACAAAGCAGTGAGAGGGCCGCCAGGGCAATTATTCTGACTGTTTTCATAATGACGACGTATTAATAACCGGGATTCTGTTGGTAAGCATTCTGGCAGAGGTTGAGCACCGACTGGTTGATGGGGAACAGTTCCTCGTTGGGGCTGCTCAGGCCGTTGATGGGGTTCATCACCTCCACCACGCGGTGGTTGCGCACCAGGTCAAACCAGCGCTTGCCTTCTCCCACCTGCTCTATCTGCTTTTGGTCCAGGATATAGTCGATGAGCTCGTCACGGGTGGCGAAATCCGACACACGGGCTACACGGCTAGCCACGCCGGCGCGGTTGAGCACAAACTGAACCAGGTTCAGGGCGTCCTGCCACTTGTCCAGATTGGCTTTCACCTCCGCCTGCATCAGCAGCACGTCGGTGTAACGGTACACGGGATAGGCCACCTGGCAATTGATATAGTCCTGATACTTCACAGAGGCGCCGTTGGCCATATACTTGTGCACCTGATAGCTGGAACGGTCCGACTTGGAAGGGCACAGATACTGCTCCATGCGCTTGTCGATGGG
>CAMZCW010000163.1 GCA_947305045.1 uncultured Bacteroidales bacterium
GCCACCGTTTCCTTGAGGAGCTGCTTGCCTATCTCCTGCTCCGCGACGGGCTTGCCCTGCATGAACTTTTCCAGCTTTTGGATGTCCTTATAGCTATAGTAGGTGATGCACAGGCCTTCCTGACCGTCTCGCCCGGCACGTCCGGTTTCCTGGTAATAGCCCTCGATGCTCTTGGGGATATCGTAATGAATCACAAAGCGGACATCCGGTTTGTCGATTCCCATGCCAAAGGCAATGGTGGCCACAATGACATCGACCTCCTCCATCAGGAACTTGTCCTGATTCTCCGCGCGGGTTTTAGCATCCAGTCCGGCGTGGTACGGAAGCGCCTTGATGCCATTGATGGAAAGCATCCGGGCCAGTTCCTCTACCTTTTTGCGGCTGAGGCAATAAATGATGCCGGACTTGCCGGGATGCTGGCGGATAAAGCGGATAATGTCCTTTTCCGGTTCCACCTTATCCCTTACCTCATAGTACAGATTGGGCCGGTTAAAGGACGATTTGAACACTTTGGCATCCGGGATGCGGAGATTTTTGAGGATGTCGCTCTGGACCTTGGGCGTTGCCGTTGCCGTGAGGGCGATGACGGGCGCCGGCTGGATTTCCTCGATGATGGAGCGGATTTTCCGGTATTCCGGACGGAAGTCGTGGCCCCATTCGGAAATGCAGTGGGCCTCATCTACGGCATAGAAAGAGATTTTGATACCCTTGAGCAGGGCAATGTTTTCTTCCTTGGTGAGTGATTCCGGCGCAACATACAGGAGCTTGGTCTTCCCGGACATGAGGTCCTCCTGCACCTCTGCAATCTGGTTTTTGGAGAGCGATGAATTCAGGAAATGGGCAATGCCGCCATCCCCCGCCTCAAAGCCCCGGATAACATCCACCTGGTTTTTCATAAGGGCGATAAGGGGCGATATCACAATGGCCGTACCATCCATCACCAGCGCCGGAAGCTGGTAACACAGCGACTTGCCGCCACCGGTGGGCATAAGCACAAAAGCATTGTTTCCGCCTACCAGATGCCGGATAATCTGTTCCTGGTCACCCTTAAAAGCATCGTAACCGAAGAAAGTCTTAAGTTTAGCCTGTAATACAGCGGAATCCACAGCCATAGTTATAGCATTTAGTGTTGCAGGCTCAATTTACGCATTTTTTTCCGAACCGCCAAATAAAATTTAAAATTATGTTTTCTGAATTTTTATGCGTAAATTTGCAGGATTGAGCGCTAAGCGCTTTTAAAAACGAAACAACGTTAAAAAACAAAGCAATATGAAACTTACAAAACTTTTTGCCGCCATTGCTACCGCTTCCGTGCTGGTAATGGCCTGCGACGCTCCCAAGGTGGAGGGTTCCAAAGAAGTGCGTGACCTGCTCCCTAGCAAGGGTCAGATTGACACCACCTCCTATCTGCTGGGCGTAAACTTCGGTCTGGTCATCACCCAGAACGGCTTCGGCGACCTCAACATGTCCCAGGTGGAAAAGGGTATGAAAGACGCCCTCAACGCCAAGGAAGGCCAGCCCATGGACTCCGTGTTCGTAAAGCAGTTCAAGATTAATCCTGCCGATATGAACATGATCATCAACGCCTACCTCCAGCAGCGCACCGCTTACGAAGGCGCCCTGAACAAGGAGAAAGGTGACAAGTTCCGCAAGGAATTCTACGCCAAGAACAGCGCAGACTCCACCGCCTCCGGTATCGTTTACCTCATTGCAGACTCCGGCAGCGAAGTACGCGCCACCAGCGACCGCGACACCGTGAAAGTGAACTACCGCGGCACCCTCATCGACGGTAAGGAATTCGACAAGAACGAAGGCATCACCTTCCCGCTCAACCGCGTGATCAAAGGCTGGACGGAAGGCATGAAGCTCGTGGGCGAAGGCGGCAAGATCACCCTCGTGATCCCTGCCAACCTGGCTTACGGTGAGCGTGGTCCCCGTGACATCGGTGCCAACTCCACCCTCATCTTCGACGTAGACCTCCTGGAGGTTCACCCGTATGTAGAGAAACCCGCCGAAACTCCCAAGAAGAAGTAAGTCATGGCACTGGAACTGGAAGGAACGCTTCGTCAGAAGCTGGGCGTACAGTCCGGCACGTCGGCCCGCGGCCAGTGGGCCAAGCAGGAATTCATCCTGGAATTCCCGGACGGCAATTTCACCGCCCAGGCCTGCTTTACCGCATGGGGGCAGGACAAAGTGGCAGAGCTGGACAAATACCAGGTGGGGGATAAAATCAAAGTCTCGTTCAACCTGAAGGCCCGCGAATACAACGGCCGCTGGTACAACGACCTCCAAATCTGGCGCATCTCCCCTGCGGGAGCCGCCGCCCCGGCCGCTCCGAGCGCATCGGCCTATCCGGCCCAGGGTGCGCCGTCATTCCCGGCCCAGACCGGGAATCCCGCCTACCAGGCCCCGGCCCCCACGCTGGAAGACATGCCCGGTGAACCGGAAGCAGAAGACCTTCCGTTCTAAAAATGCACACATCCTTGAAAAACCTTCGGTGAAAGCCGGAGGTTTTTTGTATATTTGTAGGCTATGATAAATTTAGGATATAACAACCGCTGGGTCCGGCTCATCAAAGATGTCCTCTTTGTGGCGTTATGCTGCTGGATCCTTACCCGCAAGAGTGTCCTGGCCATCATTGTGGGCGCCATGGGCCTGGTGTGGTATGGCCGGGATGCCTGGTATCAGGCCAAGGCCCTCTGGCAGGAAAAAACCTACAAGGAACCGCCCCGCCCGCAGGAGGACGGCCCCATCACCCAGGCCCCCGCAGACGATAAAATCACCGTCACGGACCTTACGGACGCAAAAGAGGTGGATTTTGAAAAGGAATAGTCCATGATTCCCAAGGAGACAGTAGACCTCATCCTGGACACCGCCCGCGTAGAAGAGGTGGTGGGAGATTTCGTGACGCTCAAGCGTCGCGGCTCCAGCTATGTGGCCTGCTGCCCCTTCCACAACGAGAAAACGCCTTCCTTCCATGTAACCCCTTCCAAAGGCATTTACAAATGCTTTGGCTGCGGCAAAGCCGGCAGCGCGGTGGGTTTTGTGATGGAATACGAGCACATGACCTACCCGGAAGCCCTGCGCTATCTGGCCCGGAAATACAACATAGAGGTAAAGGAAGAGGAAGAGAGCGCAGAGCAAATCGCCGCCCGCCAGCGCAGTGAAAGCCTTATGGCCGTGAGCGAGTTCGCCCGCCAGTTCTTCTCGGACCAGCTGCAAAGCCCGGAAGGCAAGGCCGTGGGATACCGCTATTACCGCAACCGCGGCATCGAGGACACCACCATCAAACAGTGGAGCCTGGGCTGGGCGCCATCGGGCAAAACCACCCTGGTAGATGCCGCCCGCGCCGCAGGTTACAAGGACGAATACCTGGTGGCGGCCGGCCTGGCCATCCAGCAGGACAACGGAAGCCTGGTGGACAAATTCCGCGAACGGGTGATGTTCCCCATCCACTCCGTGAGCGGCCGAGTCATCGCCTATAGCGGCCGCACCCTCAAGGCAGACAATCCCGCCAAATACGTAAACTCCCCGGAAACGGAGATTTACATCAAGAGCCGCAACTTGCTGGGCATTTACTTTGCCAAGAGCGAAATTGCCAAGGCGGACCGATGCATTCTGGTGGAGGGTAACGTGGACGTTGTGATGATGCACCAGATGGGCATCACCAACGTGGTAGCCTCCTGCGGCACCTCGCTCACGGAGGAACAAATCCGGCTCATCGGCAAGTTTACCCAGAACGTCACCATCATGTACGACGGTGACTCCGCCGGACTGCATGCCGCCATCCGCGCTATCAGCCTCATCCTCCGGGAAGGCATGAATCCGCGCGTGGTGTTCCTCCCGGACGGGGATGACCCTGACTCCTTCTCCCGCAAGCACACGCTGGAGGAAATCCAGGCGTTCATTCAGGAGCACGAGCAGGACGGCATTGTCTTCAAGACAGATCTCTTGCTGTCGGAGGCCGGAGACGATCCCCTCAAAAAGGCCAATCTGATTAATGAAATTGCCGATACGGTAGCGGAGATTCCGGACGCCATCAAGCGCCAGGTTTATGTGGAAACCGTAGCCCGCCGCTTTGAGATTGAAACGGATATTATCCAGGAGCGCGTGCGCAAGGCCCGGGAAAAGCTGCGCAAGGAGATGCCCGGTCGCAGCAGGCAACAGATGCCCGGTCAAGCCGGCCATGACGGGACGCAAGCCGGGCATGACGGCGGAGCGCAGGACGGGCAAGACCCTACATCATTGCCGGCCACGACTGGCAATCTCTCCCGGCAGTTCCAGAAGCGGGAGCGCATCCTGGAGCCCTCGGAGCGGGAACTGCTGCGCTTCATCCTGCAGTACGGCCGCACCCCATTACAGTTCGAGTCGGACTCGGACTTTTACGATGAAGAAGGCACCCAGACGGTGGCGGAATTCATTGACGCCGCACTGGGAACGGACGACATCCATTTTGCCAATGCGGCCTACGAAGCCACCTACCAGGCCTATTTCCAGTATTATGACCAGGGCGTGGAGCAGGACGCCATCGTCCGGAACCTCCTGAACGGTGAAAACCGGGAAATTGCCTCCGTTGCGGCGGACCTGGCCACGGAGAAATACGAACTCACCGTCCACAACTTCTCCGAAGCCCTCACCACTACGGACTCCTGGCTGGTGAACTATGTGCCCAAGGCCATCCTGGTGTACCACGACAAACGCATCAGTGCCCAGCAGCAGGAGCTCAAGCAAAAGCTGAACAGCCCGGACCTGGCACCGGAAGACATGCTGTCCCTGCTGGGTCAGCTTACCAAACTGAACGAGATTAAGAAAACCATCAATATCAAACTTGGAAGAATAAAGAAATGAGTTACAAAAGAACCCTCGTGACCTGCGCGCTTCCCTACGCCAACGGTCCCGTCCATATCGGCCACCTGGCCGGCGCTTACATTCCCGGAGACATCTATGTCCGTTACCTGCGCATGCGCGGAGAGGATGTAGTGTTCATCTGCGGCAGCGACGAGCACGGCGTGCCCATCACCATCAAGGCCCGCAAGCAGGGCGTAACTCCGCAAGATATTGTGGACCAGTACCATAAGGTAATGAAAGATGCCTTCACGGGCCTGGGCATCAACTATGACATCTACTCCCGCACCACCTCCAAGGTGCACGAGAAAAATGCCTCGGAGTTCTTCCGCAAGCTCTACGACGACGACAAATTCATCACCAAGGAGAGCGAGCAGTACTATGACGAGGAAGCCAAAACCTTCCTGGCAGACCGCTACATCACCGGCACCTGCCCCAAGTGCGGCAATCCCAATGCCTATGGGGACCAATGTGAGAAGTGCGGTTCCACGCTAAGCCCGGAGGAACTCATCGACCCCAAGAGCGCCCTTTCCGGTGCCACGCCCAAGAAGGTGAAGACCAAGCACTGGTACCTCCCGCTGGACCAGTATGAACCCTGGCTCCGGGACTGGATTCTGGAACAGCACAAGGAGTGGAAAACCAATGTGTACGGCCAGTGCAAAAGCTGGCTGGACGGCGGCCTGCAGCCCCG
>CAMZCW010000164.1 GCA_947305045.1 uncultured Bacteroidales bacterium
GGTCCAGATCGCGGAACAGCAGCGTGGCACGCTTGTAGGTAGCGAAACGACGGGCAAAGCCGATGGTGAGGACATCGTCACGGAGGGTATCCATGATGGTCACCAGCTCAGACGGGCTGTAATGGTTGCTGATGGTGTTGTCCTGCAGGCGTTCGCGGATGAAGGCCATCAGCTTCACTTTCAGGAGCTTCTTCACGCTCCATACCTCCTTGTCCGACACCCCGTAGATGCCCTCGAAGCAGGACTTGTCGTAGTGGTGGGTGGCAAACTGAGGGCCGAACACCTTGGCGTGTACCGGCTTCCACTCAGGAGCGCACCAAGTAGGATAATGCACGCCGTTGGTGACGTAGCTCACAAAGAGTTCCTCCGGCAGATAGCCCGGATACATGTGAGCGAAAATGTCCTGGGACACCTTGCCGTGCAGCATGGAAACACCGTTCACGTTCTGCGAGATATTGGCGGCAAGGTTGCTCATGGAGAATTTCTCGTTCACATCCAGCGGGTTGTCCTTACCCAGGGACATGAGGGTTTCCCAGTCCACTTTCAGGCGCTCCGGATAGTGGCCGATATACTGGCGCAGGAGACCTTCGTCAAAGGCATCGTGGCCTGCAGGAACCGGCGTGTGGGTGGTAAACAGCGAGCTGGCGCGCACCACTTCCAGGGCCTCGGTGAAATCCAGGTTGTCTTTCTCGATGTACTCACGCAGACGCTCCATGCCGATGAACGCGGCGTGGCCCTCGTTGCAGTGGTACACCTGCGGGTCCAGACCCAGCTTACGGAGGGCACGGATACCGCCCACGCCCAGCAGGAGTTCCTGCTTGAGGCGGTTCTCCCAGTTGCCGCCATAGAGGTGATAGGTAACCTCGCGGTCTTCCGGGATATTGGCTTCATAGTCCGTATCCATCAGGTACAGGTCCGTACGGCCCACTTCCACCTTCCACAGGCGGGCGGTCAGGTTACGGCCGGGGAAAGCCACGGAGGTGGTTACCCAGTTACCGTCCTTGTCCAGTACCGGCACGGCGGGAATCTTGGTGAAGTCCTGGGCATCGTAGCCGGCCACCTGGTAACCCTGTGCGCTGAGCACCTGGTTAAAGTAACCGTAACGATACAGCAGGCCCACTGCCACCAGGTTCACGTTCATGTCGGACGTCTCCTTGAGGTAGTCGCCGGCCAGGATACCCAGACCACCGGAGTAAATCTTGAGCGAGGTATCCAGGCCATACTCCATGCAGAAGTACGCGATGGAAGGTTCCTTGCGCTGGGCCTTGGCGGCCATATAGGTGTCGAATTCGTCCAGGACAGCCTTCATCTGGGCAAGGAATTCCTTGTCCTCGGAGAGTTGCTGGAAACGCTTGATACTCACGGTATCCAGCACAGCCAGCGGGTTATGGCCGCTAGTATGCCAGACTTCCGGGTCGATGCTGCGGAACAGCGCCTTTGCGCTCTCGTTCCAGCACCACCACAGGTTCTTAGACAGTTTCTCAAGCCGGGACAGCTTTTCCGGAAGGTGACGGGTCACCAGGATGCTGCGCCAGCTGGGATTGGTTACGTCTGCTTTAAAATACTGCATTGTCTTCTTCTTTTGTTGATAGGAATCACTACGCTCCTGTACACGGGACAGGGCGAGGGAATACGCCTCCTTATAATATTGAATCTGATGGTCCCACAGGGCGATCTGTGCAACCTCCCGGGCATTCTCCCGGTACACTTTGCGTGTCTTTTTGTCCAGCGACGCCATCTCGCGGATGCGCGCTGCAGTGCCCTCCACCACTTCCTGGTAATTGCTGTCGTTGCGCTCCAGGACGGTGATGCCGGGGTGTTTCTTCTTGTAATGGGTTTGGACCCACAGACCAAAACCGGCCAGCGTGGTGGTAAGCGTAGGGATGCGGAAGGCCAGAGCCTCCAGCGGCGTGTAGCCCCAAGGCTCATAGTAGGACGGGAACAGGGCCAGGTCCATCCCGCACAGGAGCTGATAGTACGGCATATTGAAGATACCGTCGTCTCCGTTCAGGTAGGAAGGGATGAAATACACCTTCACTTTGTCACCGATGGCATTGCTCAGGCCCACCTCACGCAGGCGGTTGGTGATGGTATCGTACTCCGCATTCTGCAGGTAGTGGGAACTCTGGCACTGGTAGTGGATGTCTCCATCGCCGTCCAGCTTGGCCTGCAGGCCCTTGTCCGGACCGTGATGGCCGGAAGGGATCATGATAAAGGCCTGGATGCTGCGTCCGGTGTCTTCTCCGCGGTTTACGCGGTCCAGGGCGTCAATGAACACATCGATTCCCTTGTTCCGGTATTCGTAACGGCCGCCGATGCAGATGAACAGGGCGTCCGAGGGAACTTCTTCCGCGCTCATGGCCGTAGCCACCTCTACCAGCCGTGCGCGAGCGGCGTCGTGCTGCTCCCTGTAATCATCGTCGTTGGCGGGAGTGAAGCTGTTCTCGAAGCCGTTCGGGGTAACGATGTCCACCGGACGCAGGAACTGGGCGCACTCCCGGGCGGTGATGTCGCTCACCGTAGTGAACACGTCCGCATTCTCGGCCGATTTTTTCTCCAGGGAGTAAATAGCCTTTACATTAAAACGGGCGGCCATCTCGTCCCCGTTGTATGTGCTCAACTGGTCGTACAGCGGCAGGTTGTTGCCGGCAATGCATCGGCCCATCATGGTGGCATGGGTTGTGAAAGCCGTAGCCACGGGGATACCCGCTTTCTTCAGGTGCAGGATGCCTGCACCCGTCTGCCACTCATGGAACTGGGCAACGACTTTCTCGCCGCCTTTGAGGTTGTAGTTCCAGAAGCTCTCAATCACCTTGCCGGCAATAATGCCAAATACAGCCGATTCCTTATAATCCCAGTTGCCGGAAATGGAATCTACGCCGTAGTCCCTCCACAAGCCGCCAAGAATGTCGTCGGCCTGCGGCAGGAAGGACTTGTAATCTACCAGAATGGCAACGGGCTTGCCGGGAATATTCCATCGGCCCACGCGGAAACGGATACCCTCTGCAGCGGCCTGGGCTTTCCAGGAACGGTACAGCCTGGGATCCTCCAGGAAATCCGGATTTCCGGCACGGTGCATCCACACATCCGGGCCGATAAAAATGTGATGCCGTCCCAGCTCTTCACTCAAATGGAGGGCCTTGGTGGCGACAACCGTATAGATGCCGCCGACCTTGTTACAGACCTCCCAGCTTACTTCAAATAAATAATCCATTATTTCTTCTTCCGCTTCTTGGCGCCCAACTCCTCTGCTACAGTCTCCTTCACATCAAGGGCTGCCCGTTTCTCATCCAGGCGGATTTGGAAGTCGGAAATCACGTTCATATAGTTGATGAAAGCCTCGTACGGGGTATCGTACGGGTTGAAATACTTGTGCACTTCCCCGTCGGAGAAGAATTTGGTGCACATATAATAGAAGTGGTCGCTCTCCTGCAGGTGGCCAAAGTCCTCCCAGAGCTCGGGATCGTTCACAATGGAGAGTTTCTCCGTCATGGCGTACACCTTCTTGAAGGCTTCGTTCTGGAGTTCGTTACCCAGCCAGGCGGTAAGGTCGCGTTCTTCGTCGGCCCAGGAGATGGGGTCATCCACGGCGATATCCGACACGGCTTTGTACTTCTTGGTGGCCTCCGAAGGCGTCACAAAACCGAAGGTGCCGTCCTTAATGACGGCGGCAGGCAGCTCACGCATAAAATCGAAGATGCCGCTCTCTGCCCCCTGGTGCTCGCCAAAGGTCTCGTAATCCATGAACAGGTTCACGATATCTCCTTCCTTGGCATTGTCCTTGAGCCAGCCTACATACTGCTCTGCGGTAACCTTGTTCTGCGAGAAGCGGAAGGCAATGTCGTCCGAGAGGGTGTAGTTGCGGAGGAGGAGCTTGAGCTTGGGCTGCGTTTCTCCGGTGTACACGTAGTTGGGGCTCTGCCAGCCCATGATGTGGCGGGCGCCTTCCGTGAGCATGGTCTTGTAACCCATGTCATATACCATTTCGCCGATGCCGTTGGAGTAGATGAGCTCCGTGTTGCGGAAAGCGGTGGGCTTTACGCCAAAGAGCTCTTCAATCTTGGCGGCGTGTTTTTCCACCTGGGCGCGGAATTCCGACTCGCTGGCCAGGGAGGCCAGGGAATGATAATAGGTTTCTGCCAGGAATTCCACCTTGCCGGTTTCCGCCAGGGCCTTGAAGCTGGCAATCACCTCCGGGCAGAAGCGCTGGAACTGCTCCAGGGCGCTGCCGGAAATGGAATACGCAATCTTGAACTTGCCCTTGTTCTTGTTGATGAGTTCCAGCATCTGCTGGTTCATGGGCAGGTAGCACTTCTGCGCTACGCGGCGCAGGATGGTGCGGTTGGCAAAGTCATCGTAATAATGGGAATCCTTGCCGATATCGAAAAATCTGTACAGGCGGAGCCGGGTGGGTTGATGGACCTGAAAATACAGGCAAATGCTCTTGGTTGCCATAATGGTTTATTTTACAACTGATTCATAAACTTTTTTGAGTTTGGCGGTGGCGCCGTTCCATTTGAGGGCGTTCACTTCGTCATAGCCCATGCGGGCGCTGAAGTCTGCCAGGGCAGGATAGCTCAGGAGGGCGTGGATATCGTCTGCCATGGCGTCCACATCCCAGAAATCTATCTTGAAGGCATATTTGAGTACTTCCGCCGCACCGGACTGCTTGGAGATGATGGACGGAACACCGGTACGCATGGCCTCCAGCGGCGAAATGCCGAAAGGCTCCGAGATGGACGGCATGATATATACGTCCGAGAGGGCGAACATCTTCTGCACATCCACACCGCGCAGGAAACCGGTGAAATGGAAACGGTCGCTGATGCCCAGGCGGGCGGCATGACGGATGGCGCGGTTCATCATGTCACCGCTGCCGGCCATCACAAAGCGTACGTTCTTGGTGCGCTTAAGCACCTTGGCCGCCGCCTCGATGAAATATTCAGGACCTTTCTGATAGGTAATACGGCCCAGGAACGTAACCACGGGCTCCTTGACGCCACGCTCCACCTGGAGATTCTCCCGGCCGCTGAAATCTACCGCGTTGTGCACGGTAACCACTTTGGCAGGGTCAATCCCATAGCGGGTGATAACGATGTTACGGGTGAGGTCGCTCACGGTAACTACGCGGTCCGCCATTTCCATGCCCCGCTTCTCAATAGCGTAAACGCGGGTGTCGATATTGTCCACGCTGCCACGGTCGAACGAGGTGGCGTGCACATGGATGACGAGCGGCTTGCCGGTGAGTTCCTTGGCGGCGATACCGGCGTAATAGGTGAGCCAGTCGTGCGCATGGATAACGTCGAATTCATCCTTGCGCTGCATGGCAATGGTGCCGCCCACCATGGCGTAGCGGGCGACCTCTTCCATCAGGTTGGCTCCGTATTTGCCGGAGAACTTGAACTTTTGTCCGTAGCTGATGGAGAAATCCTTTACCTGGCGCTTTTTCTCTTCTTCCACCAGTTTGCCAAACTCTTCCGGATCTGCGTAGGGAACCATGTTGGA
>CAMZCW010000165.1 GCA_947305045.1 uncultured Bacteroidales bacterium
TCGAAGGTAACTTCAATCTGAGGTACGCCACGGGGTGCCGGAGCAATGCCGTCCAGGTGGAAGATGCCAATCTGCTTGTTGTCCTTGGCCATGGGGCGTTCGCCCTGCAGCACGCGGATTTCCACACCGGGCTGATTGTCTGCGGCCGTGGAGAACACCTGGCTCTTCTTGGCCGGGATAGTGGTGTTGGACTCGATGAGCTTGGTCATGACACCGCCGAGGGTTTCGATACCCAGGCTCAGCGGGGTGACATCCAGCAGAAGCACGTCCTTCACATCACCGGCGAGCACACCGCCCTGGATGGAGGCGCCGATGGCGACAACCTCGTCCGGGTTCACGCTCTTGTTGGGCTCTTTTCCGAAGAAGTTCTTCACCAGTTCCTGTACATAAGGGATACGGGTGGAACCGCCGACCAGCAGGACTTCGTCAATATCCGAAGGATTCAGGTGCGCATCGGCAAGGGCCTGACGGCAAGGGGCGATGGAGCGCTGGAACAGAGCGTCCGACAGTTGCTCGAACTTGGCACGCGTGAGGGTCTTTGCGAGGTGCTTGGGCACACCGTCCACCGGCATGATGTACGGAAGGTTGATTTCCGTGGAGGTCTGGCTGGAAAGTTCAATCTTGGCTTTCTCAGCGGCCTCTTTCAGACGCTGGAGGGCCATCGGATCTTTCTTAAGGTCGATACCGCCGTTCTCTGCAGCGAACTCGCTGGCGAGCCAGTCGATGATAACCTGGTCAAAGTCGTCACCGCCCAGGTGGGTATCACCGTTGGTGGAGAGGACCTCGAACACGCCGTCACCGAGCTGGAGGATAGAGATATCGAAGGTACCGCCGCCGAGGTCATACACGGCCACTTTCATATCCTTGTCCTTCTTGTCCAGGCCATATGCCAGAGCGGCAGCCGTGGGCTCGTTGATGATACGCTTGACATCCAGACCGGCAATACGGCCGGCTTCCTTGGTGGCCTGACGCTGGGAATCCGAGAAGTAGGCAGGGACGGTAATCACAGCCTCTGTTACTTCCTGACGGAGGTATTCTTCCGCCGTCTTTTTCATCTTCTGGAGAATCATGGCGGAGATTTCCTGCGGCGTGTACAGCTTACCATTGATATCTACGCGCGGGGTGTTGTTTTCACCACGAACCACTTTATAAGGTACGCGGCTCACCTCGGTGTTCACCTGGTCATAGGTTTCACCCATGAAACGCTTGATGGAGAACACGGTATTGTTGGGGTTGGTAATGGCCTGACGCTTGGCCGGAGAGCCAATTTTACGCTCACCACCGTCAGTGAAGGCCACTACGGAAGGGGTTGTGCGCTGCCCCTCGTTGTTGATAATGACAGTAGGCTGATTGCCTTCCATCACAGCGACGCAGGAATTGGTAGTTCCCAGGTCGATACCGATAATTTTACCCATAGTTATAATCTTTTAAATTGTTTGCTTGCTAAAAGGCGCCGCCCCAAATGGAGCGACGCCATGGTTTTATCGAACATCGTGCCAGTGTTTGCCTGCTGACAAAATGGCAGATTTTTGGACACTAGAAGCGCCAGCCAAAGGTAATGAGAGCATCCCAGAGACGGACCTTGGCCTCCAGCTCAGGCGTAAGTACGGAGTTGTCTATCCGCTTGGAGAAAGGGTCTGCGTCGTACGTATAATAATCATAGGCCAGGATATAATCCCGCGGCATGAAACGTACCCGAACGGCAGCATCCAGGAAGAACGCGCCAAAACTGGCACCAAGCCCCACGGACGCGACATGCTTTGCCTGACGGATTCTCTCTGCGGAGGACAGCGGCGTGCTGGTCCAGTCTGCATTGATCCAATTCTTCTGGGCCGATGTAATGTAGTTGTAACCGGCACGGATGGAGAAGAATGGAGCGGGCTTCACCTCCAGACCGGCACGGAACTGATGGCCCACGGTAAGGGCATTCCGGATGTCCCCGTTGGCATCTGTCAGATAAGCGGGCATGGTGGAGCTGTTCCCCCGGTAGCGGGCGCTGGCGTAATCCGTGAGTTCATAGTCTGCGCTGAATACTGCCACGGAACCGAAGGCATATGCCAAACCGGCATTCAGGCGCCAGGGCTGCTGGAGACGGAAAGTCCAGTCATCCTCCGGGCTGGTGGATGGCAGCACGGTTTTGCCGGAAAGCCGGACCTCGCCGGAGTATGCCTGACGGGCGCGCATATTGGTAAATGTGGGCGACTGGATGGCCACCCCCAGCCGCAGCCCGCCCACAGGGCGCCACAGCAAGCCGGCTTTTACATATACGCCACTTCCCCGCAGGGAATAACTGTGTTTCATCATGAGGGAGGAAAAACTTGCCCTGGTGCCGTCCGTGTACTCAATTACCGGAAAATCCTCCGGGTTTTCCGGCGACTCCTGCCAATACTCCGACAGGTTGTAGTTGAGCATGGAGAATCCCAGGTTGAAGCCCAGGTACAACTGGTCATTGTAGTTGGCCGACATATTCAGGAACAGGTCCTGCTTGTAGCCGTACGTTTGCTGGCCGTATTTTTGAAACACGGGCGCTGCCAGCCAGCAGTTGTTGCCGGCATCACGAACTTCGGTGACCGCCTGGTACTTGTTGGCGCTCCCGGGGATGCCGTTGAACATACCGCTGCGATACCCCACCATGTCTATCCAGGCCGGCATCCGGGACACATCCGAGCCGTCGTACCACCAGTCTTCCGAGCCAAGCACGTTCTCTGTATAGCCTTCTGCCGATGATGCCAGTGCGGCTGCAAAAGAGTTGTCCGCATTGACGCCCGAGCCAACGGTACGGCCCGTGAAGTCATTGGTGGCATTGGATACCAGGCCAAAGGAGAAACGCTTCCATCCGGCACGGCGGCCGGTATCGGCATTGATAATAAAGCCGATATTGGGAAGTTTCACGCGGGCATAGGCGGAATTGACCTTATCTCCCAGGCCGACAGGCGAAGCGGAGCCTTCCGGAACAACACCGGTGACAAGGGTGCTGGAGATGCTCAGGCCGGGGGTAATAACCACCTGGGAATAGCCCGCCACGGAGGACCCGGCCGGATTAAATCCAATGGAGCCGAGGTCTCCGCCAATGGCCGTTAAGGCATTGCCCATACCCACGCTCCGCGCGGTACCTTGATACAGGTTCTCGGAAAAATAGAGGGCATCCTGCCAACTCTGGGCAACGGCCGCCACCGAGACGACCGCTCCCAATGCGAATGTTATGATTCTTTTCATGACAAGTCTGATTTATCTGCGGGAAGAACGGGAACCGCCGCCACCGGAATAACCGCCGGAGCGGGAACCGCCACCGGAATAACCGCCTCCAGAGTAACCGCCAGAACGGGAACCGCCGGAATAGCTGCCGGAGGAGCGGTAGCTGGAACTGCCACTGGAGCGATAACTGCTGCTACCGCTGGAGCGGGAAGAGCTGCTGCCGGAAGAACGGTAGTTGGAGCTGCCAGAACTGCGGTAGTTGGAACTGCCGGAACTGCGGTAGTTGGAGTTTCCGGATCGGGAAGAGCTGCTGCCGGAGCTGCGATAGCCGGAGCTGCGGCTGCCGCTTGAACGGCTGACGCCACTGCCGGAAGTGGACCGGCCGGTGCTTACCGTTGAACGGCTGCCACTGCGGGAAGCCGTGGTGCTGGCAGAACGGGATGCCGCCGATACACCGGAGCGGGAGGCAGAAGATACGCCGGAACGTGAAACAGTAGAACGCGTTGTGGAACTGGCGGAACGGGCTACCGAAGAGGCGCTGGAGCGACTGCCGGAAGCCGACCGGACACTGGCGCCGCCGGAAGAAACCGTACCTGTCCGGACCGACCGGGAACTGCTCCCCACGCGTGAACTGCGTGCCGTACCCACACGGGTGGAAGTTATGCTGCGGACATCCGAACGGAAAGCACCGCCACGGGCGCTGTAGCCACCGGCATAAGGGGCGTTATACCGGCCCCTTCCGGACCAATAATAACCGCCGGCGGGACCATAATAGAAACCCGGGCCGTAGCTGTACCAGCGGTGCCGATACCAGGAATCCCAGTAAAAACGCGGGCCATACCAATAGGGACGATACCACGGATCCCAAGGGTCCCAGGCCCAGGAACGATAGTAAAACGGGCCATCCCAGAACCAGGAACGATACCCACAATACCAGGGATCCCAGTACCAAGGACGATACCACGAATAACCGTAATACCAAGGGTCGTTGAGCCAGACATGGTCCGTGACCAGTACCAAGGTAGTGGTTTCATTAGTAAGGCGTTGCGGTTTGGTGGCAGGCACCACCAGGGTGTCCCCGTTGCTATTTACGATATAAGCTTGCGATTGCTTGCTTTCTGCAAGGAGATTATCCAGTTCCGACTCCGTTGCAGCCGTAATGGTTGGCGTTGCAGGAGCGACAGAAGGACGGGAATATACACCGTCATCGTAAACTTTGGTTTGGAGCTGGCTCGTGGAAGAGCAGCCCCAGGCGGCTAATACCGCGACGGCACAGGCCAAAAAACTCTTTTTCATCGTCAGTACCTCCTTTTATCCAATAAAAATAAGTATCTTTGTGCCCTAAAAGGGCATCCGGGGTTGTATATGCAATTTTTATACCTGCATTCCCCATTCTGTCCTGCAATATTACGCATAAAAACAAAAATAAACAAGCAAACAATATGGCAAAAGAGGTAACCAAACGGTCCGAGAACTACTCCCAGTGGTACAACGACCTGGTAGTTAAGGCCGATCTGGCCGAACAATCCGCCGTGCGCGGCTGCATGGTCATCAAACCCTATGGCTATGCCATCTGGGAAAAGATGCAGCATATTCTGGACGGCATGTTCAAGGAAACCGGCGTCAAGAACGCCTACTTCCCCCTGTTCATCCCCAAGAGCTTCTTCAGCCGTGAGGCAGAACACGTTGCCGGCTTCGCCAAGGAATGCGCCGTGGTCACGCATCACCGGCTGATGAACGACCCCAACGGGAACGGCATTGTCGTGGATCCGGAAGCCAGACTGGAGGAAGAACTCATTGTGCGCCCCACCTCGGAAACCATTATCTGGAACACCTATAAAAACTGGGTTCACAGCTGGAGAGACCTCCCCATCCTGTGCAACCAGTGGTGCAACGTGGTGCGCTGGGAAATGCGTACGCGCCTGTTCCTGAGAACCGCCGAATTCCTGTGGCAGGAAGGCCACACGGCCCACGCCACCGCAGAGGAGGCCGAGGCAGAGAAAACGCAGATGGTGAACGTGTACGCCAAGTTCGCCCGCGAGGTAATGGCCCTGCCCGTGGTGGTGGGTCACAAGAGCCCGGGTGAGCGCTTTGCCGGCGCCCTGGACACCATGACCATCGAGGCCCTCATGCAGGACGGGAAAGCCCTGCAGGCCGGCACCTCCCACTTCCTGGGACAGAACTTCGCCAAAAGCTTCGATGTCACCTTCACCAACAAAGAAGGCAAGCAGGACTATGTCTGGGCCACTTCCTGGGGCGTGAGCACCCGTCTGA
>CAMZCW010000166.1 GCA_947305045.1 uncultured Bacteroidales bacterium
AAAGCCTTGCTCCCCAACGTGAGCGGAAAAGCCGGCGAAGTGCTGGTGGTGATTGAGCGCGAACAGTGGGAAGGCAACCTGGGCGTGGCCATCCGCGAAGCACTGGCCATGGATACCCCGTATCTGGCGCAGCGGGAACCTCTTTTCGCGGTCTCCAATGTGCCTCCGGGCAGTTTTACCAACATGTTCAAGATGCACCGCAACTTGCTGGTGGTGAACATTAATCCGCAGAATGCCACCAACGGCGTCCTGTATAAAAACAATGTGTGGGCACAGCCCCAGGCCATTGTGCAGCTGAATGCGGCCGATGCGGAGCAGGCTCTGGAACTGTTCAAAGAGGCCGGAGTAAAGCCGGCGGAGTTCTTTGAGCAGTCGGAGCGCGATCGGGTCATCGCCAACGCCAAACTCTACGAGGAACGGGCCCTGCAGCCGCCCATGGAAAAGGTGACGGGCGGCATCATCCATTTCCCGTCGGGATATCGTTGCCGCATGGTGACGGAGGACTTTGTGTGGATGGCCGATGAAAAACAGTACGTCCAGCAGTACGTAATGGCATACAAATATCCCGTTGGCGGTGACGATGTCTTCTCGCTGGAAAACATTATCCAGAAACGCAACGAGGTAATGAAAACCAACGTGCCCGGCATGTTTGAAGGTTCGTACATGACCACCTCTACGGCGCAGGAGCCCACCACGCGCTCCCTGCGTTACCGGGGGCGCGCCTTTATGGAGACCCGCGGATTTTGGGAAGTGCACGGAGATTTCATGGGGGGACCCTTTGTGTCGCACTCGTTCTATAGCCCGGACGGCAAGGATGTGATTGTGCTGGAGGCGTTTGTCTTTGCGCCGCGCTATGACAAACGTCAGTACTTGCGGCAGGTAGAGTCCCTGCTGTACTCCTTTGAGTGGGAAACCGAAGAAAATCAATAACGAATTATGAAAAAACTTTTAGTGGTAGTCTCCCTGGCGCTGCTGTTTGCTGGCTGCACCCGGGAGCTTGAATCACGTCTTGATGACGTTGAAAGCCGCCTGGCCAAGGTGGAGGAGCAGGTGAAGGAGCTCAATTCCCAGGTAAGCCTGATTCAGCAGCTCATGAATGGAAAGTATTTTATTCAGAGCGCATCGGATCTGTCCGACGGCTCCGGGTATAAGCTGGTCCTGGTGGACAAAGACGGAAAAACACTGGAAAAAACCGTGTTGAACGGGAAGGACGGTTCTGATGGCAAGGACGGCGTGAGCCCTACTGTCAGTGTCAAGAAGGATACCGACGGCAATTACTACTGGACGCTCAACGGTGAATGGCTGTTGGTGGGCGGCGCAAAAATCCGTGCCAACGGCGTAGATGGCGCCGACGGCAAGGACGCCCCCGAGACACAATTCAAGGTGGAAGAGGGCAAATGGTACGTAAAGGTAGGTAGCGGCGCCTGGACCTATGTTGGTGAGGCGGCAACCGTGATCCCCAGCCCCATTGCTTCCATTGATGCTTCCGGAGCCGATGTCGTGGTGATAACCCTGGCCGACAATACCGTGCTGGAACTCCCTAAGGCTTCGGTTGCCGTTAAGCTCCAGATTCTGGTGGACGATACGGCGTTCCAGAACATGACGGCCGGACAAACCCAAAGCGCACCCTATGAGGTGAAAGTTCCCGCCGGGGTTGCCTACACGCTGGATTCCTATGAGCCGGAGAACTGGAAGGTGACGCTTTCTGAGCCCAAGGACAACAAGGGCATTGTGACCATCAGCGTTCCTGCGAGCGGAAAATCGGCCAAGGTGCTCCTGATTGCCAATGGCAGCGACGGCAGCAGCTACGCCAAAGTGCTGCACATTGAGGTGGAAGGCAGCGGGGAAGAAGGCCCGGTGGTGATGCAGGAAATGGTGGATGCATCGGCAGGTAGTGTCAATCTCCCTGCCGGCGCTACGGATGTGGCTTTTACGGCAACCTGGATTACCCTGTCCGGCAATCAGCTCCTCATTGCTACCAACGATACCTATGGTGCCCGCATCGCCACGGTGTCGTTCAAGGTAGGGGAGAAGAGCTATGTCCTTACGGTCATGCAGGCGCAGAAGGACGCGATTGTCCTTACGGAAAATGCGTTGCAGGTAAGCGCGGCGGGGGAGGAAATACCGTTTGTGATTCAGGCCAATGTGACCGTGGAGGCCGTGGTCGATGTCGATTGGATTACGGTGACCCCCGCCACCAAAGGCCTGGAAGACAAACCGTTCACGGTGAAGGTGGCGGCCAATGAGGCCACGGCGCCCCGTGAGGGCACCATCACCTTCTCCTCGGGAGAGCTCCAGCAGGTAGTGACGGTGACGCAGGAAGGTGCGGAACCCGTTCTTCCTCCCGTAGGCGGCGTGTTTGAGCTGCTGACGGATGCCTCGATCCTGCAGGAAGGAGATGAACTCCTCCTTGTGAACCAGGCAAAGGATTTTGCGATGGGCGCCCAGAATGGAACGTATCGCAGCCGTACTGCCATTACTGTTGTGGACAACGCGGTTGCGGAGCCCGGAGAAGGTGTGGCCGTGATTACCCTGGAAGGCGAGGAAGGCGCCTGGAACCTGAAGGTGGCGGATGGCTATCTGGCGGCTCAGTCAGGTGCCAATAATCAGTTGCTTACAATGGATGCTGTAACGGAGTATGCCACCTGGACCATCAGCCTTGCTGCCGATGGACGTGCCACGCTGAAGGCTGCCGCCGGAGCACGGAATCTCCTTTTATACAACTCCCAGGCCACGCGGTTCAGTTGCTATGCCAATACAGGCAACACTACCAAAGAGGTGCTCGTATTCCACAAAGCCGGCACCCCTGCCATACCCGTGACGCAGTATGATGCCCTGGGCGTGTACCTGGGCAAGCAGGCGCGGGTTTACCAGGCCGGGACAGACCAGTACGTGCGCTCTTATAACGGAAATGCCCTGCAGTTTGTGCTCATGGACCCCCAGGCTAAAGAGCAGGTGAAACTGAGCGGCTTTACTACGGCGCTGCAGCCCGGAGATGCCGTCACGGTCTCGGTGGACTGGAAGCAGGGCAAAACCCGGGTGCTGGAGAAAGCCTATCCCATGACCGTTCTCAAAGACCAGGATGGCAAATTGTGGATCGGTGATGCAAAAGGTAGAGGTGTGATTATTAGAAAGTAACTGACTATGAAAAAGATAGCTTCAATTTTGATTCTTCTTGCCTGCAGCCTTAGCCTGCTGGCAGTACCCGCAAAGCCCGGCTTCTTCCGCTATACCCAGCCGGATGGCAGCACCATCCTTATTCAGCAGCATGGCGACGAATGGGCCCACTGGACCACCAACCAGGCCGGTCAGGTGGTGCGCATGGATGCAGACGGCTTCTACCGTGTGGTGGAAGGCGCCACCCCGGAGATGGCCGCACAGGCTGCTTCCATTCGCCGCAAGGCCCGGATGCAGATGGCATCGGCCCGCCGAGCCAAAGACCCTATCGCCATAGGCCAGAAACATTTCCTGCTGGTGATGGTGGAATTTTCGGATCTTTCCTTCAAGATCAGCAATCCCAATCAGGCGTTCTCCGATATGCTCAACGAGGCCGGCTATAGCGCCAACGGTGCCAACGGCAGTGCCCGTGATTATTATTATGAGAATTCACACGGCATTTTCGAGCCCATCTTCGACGTCTTCGGGCCCGTTAAGCTCTCCAATCAGATGTCCTATTACGGCGCCAACGATTCCGCGGGCGATGACCAGCGCCCCGAACAAGCGGTGAAGGAGGCCTGTGAAGCTCTTGATGCGACGGTGGACTTTTCCAACTACGATTTGGACGGCGACGGTGATGTGGATCTGCTCTATATGGTCTATGCCGGTAAAGGGGAGGCCGATGGCGGCTCTGCCAACACCATCTGGCCCCACCAGTGGTACTTGACCTCCGGCGGCATCAATCTTAAGCTGGACGGCAAGAAGATTGACCGCTATGCCTGCGGCCCCGAACTGAACGGAAGCGGGGAAATAGACGGTTTGGGCACCATCTGCCATGAGTTCGGCCACGCCATGGGTCTGCCGGATTTCTACGACACCGACTATGATACCAATGGCCAGGGACGCACGCTCCTGGGGTATTCCCTCATGGATGCCGGCTCGTATAACAACGATGGCTGGACGCCGCCCTACCTGAATATGGAGGAGCGCATCATGATTGGCTGGTTGTCTGCGGATGCCATCCTGGAATTCCCCAAGAACGGGGCCTATACGCTGGAAAGCGTGCAGAACAACATCGGCTACAAGATTCCCACCGATATGGACGGGGAATATATCCTCTTGGAATGCCGTACCAAACAAGGCTGGGATCAGCACATTCCTGCCGCCGGCCTCATTGCCTACCACGTGGATAAAAGCTCCCGGAAGGTGTCTATTCAGGATACGGGCTCCATCCCGGCCTCCACGCTCTGGTCCGAGTGGGACATCTACAATGCCATCAACGAGAATGGCTCGCACCCCTGCTTCTATGTGGTGGCATCGGCCTCCCCGTACGACTGCTCTTATGGTATGAAGTATTATTCCGGCTATGGGTATTATTATGCGGCGGAGGATTCAGACCTTCCGTTCCCGGGCGGGAAGAACGTGACTAGCTATGTGCCCAAGAGTTGGAACGGCGTAGCCACCGACATTACCCTTTCTGAGATAGCCTATTCCAGCAATAAGACTACCTTCAAGGTGAGCGGCGTGGTGAATGCCGGCCTGGATTTCCCGTATATTCCTAGTACCGGGAACTATACGGCCGGGCAGAGTTTCCCGCTTTCGCTGGAACTGCCGGACAGCTACGTGGCAACGGCCATTGCATGGACCTTGGACGGTGCGTCCGTTTCAGGGGAATCCATTACCCTTACGGCGGGTTCCCATGTGATTGAGGCCGAGGTGACGGGGGAGAGTGGCCGAAAGGATATTGTGACCCTGGAAATTACGGTCCAGTAAAAAAGTTGGTACGGGGACACAAAAAGATGAGAAATAATTTTGGATGGTAAAAAATTTTTCTTACCTTTGCAGTCCCAAGTTTGGTGGGTTCGTATAACGGTTAGTACTCGGGATTTTCATTCCCGCAATAGGAGTTCGATTCTCCTACCCACTACCAAATATAAAAAAGTAAAATAATGGCAAACACTAAATCAGCCGCACGTGCCGCCCGTCAGAGCGAGCGTCACCGCCTGCATAACAAGTATTATGCAAAAACAACGAGGAACGCCATCCGCGACCTCCGCAACACGACAGATAAGGCAGCAGCCCAGGAGAACGCTCCTAAGGTATATGCCATGATTGACAAGCTCGCAAAAATCGGGGTTATCCACAAGAACAAAGCGGCCAACCTCAAGAGCGGTCTCCAGGTTTACATCAACAAGCTCGCCTAAGAGCTTGTTTTTTATCAGGAGCGGGATGTAGCGCAGTTGGTAGCGCACTACGTTCGGGACGTAGGGGTCGCTCGTT
>CAMZCW010000167.1 GCA_947305045.1 uncultured Bacteroidales bacterium
AGCAGCGTGGAAATGGCCACGCAGGACTTGATGCGGCCGCTGTCGCCGTTGCCGGCTTCCGTTACGCCCACATGCAGCGGAAAAACAACGCCCGCTTCCTGCATCAGGCGAGCCAGCTCACGATAGGCCTGTACCATTACAACGGTATTGGAAGCCTTCAGGGACACCACCACATTAAAAAACTGAGCGTCCATGCACATCTGCACCCATTCCATGGCAGCAAGGGCCATGGCCTGCGGCGTATTTCCGTATTTCTCCACAATATACTTTCCGAGCGAACCATGGTTCAGGCCAATCCGGATGGCCCGGTCATATTGCTTGCACTTTTCCAGAAACTGCCCGAAGAGCAGGCGGGCCTTCTCATGGTCCGGGTGGAAATTGCCCGGGTTGATACGGATTTTCTCCACCACTGGCACTACAGCCATGGCCACTTCTGCGGAGAAGTGGATATCGGCCACAAGGGGCGTCTGGATGCCCTCTTCCCGCAGCGTGTCATGAATCTGCTGCACAGCCGGTACATCCGACAAGGAAGGAACAGTGATACGGATGAGTTGTGACCCTGCCGCTGCCAAGCGACGACACTGCGCCACCGTTGCGGCAACATCCGACGTATGGGTATTGCACATGGTCTGGACCACAATCGGGTGACCACTGCCAATCAGGACGTCGCCTACGCGAACAGTCCGGGTTTCCATCGCTTTTATCATGGTTTCTGATGCTGTTGTTCTTCTATCATTTTTCTGGCCAGTTGGCGGAGCTGTGCACGCGAGTGACCGTATCGGGGGGTCAGTTGATAATAGAGACCCAAGGTAACGGCTCCGTCCAGCGGATAGCCGAAGCGGTAATAATATGGACTGGAATAGTCCGGCTGCCAGAAAGAGCCCCAGCCCCATTTGATGTTTACGTTCAGGTGTATCTCAATGGGATTGAACACCAGTCCCATCCCCAGGCCACCCATCAGGCCGTATGTCCACCGAAGGTCATAATCGCGGAAGGAAGTCACATAATTCTCATAGGTGGTTCCTACATAGGCATCGTCCAGCACACGTTTGATACCGGTCCGATATCCTCCATACAAGCCCACCTTGAGCATGAATTTGAAGTGCTCGCCCAAATCGAAGTGGCCATGGGTAAGGATAAAAGCCTCCGGTACGCGCATCATGGTTTTATAAGCACCCGACTCCGTTGAGCGATAGCCGGTTTCCTTGTTGGCTTTGAACTCATAGCCCTCATAGTTTTGCTGCGCGCCAAACTCCAGGCCCAGGAAAGGGAAGAGCCCGAACATGGTAAACTGCCGGATCACGGAAAAGCCGTACACCGGGAATTGCACCTGCGCCTTGGAAAGCCGCGAAGGATTCCAATAGCCAAACTGGGCCGATATTCCCCCGTACACCCCAATCATCCAATAGTCGTTGGGCTTGTGGACCTGAAGCTTGAGACTGTCCAGATACTCGTTCGTGACCGTATCCGGCAGGCTGAAAAACTCCTTGTCCAAGTCCACCTGGGCAAAGGAGAGGGAGCAGGCCGATAACAGGCCGATAACGATGGAAAACAGGCGCTTCATCGGAACATCTCCTCCATGTCTATCTGCCAAATCATCTCTGCACGCTCCAGCACTTTAATGAGGAATTGGTCGTTTACCTTGAAGAAACGCACTTTCTCCGGCTGTTTGTGTTCAAGCAGCACACCGGTATCCACCAGGTTGTTCCTGTTCAGGTCCTCTGCAATACGGATGCAATAATTGCCGGTTTTCAAGTAGGGGAATACAAGCACGCCGTCTTTTTCGACAATGAACGAGCGCACCACTTTGTCCCGCTTTTCCGTGAGAAGGTCCACTATGTACTTATTTTTCACGTGGGAAAGTTCCAGGGTAATGGAGCTGAGTTTCTCGTCGTTGGGCAACGTCACTTTCAGTTCCGTACTGTCATTGTAGTAGCCATTGACGTCGCGGAACCGGCGGTGGGGGATTTTCAGGTAATAATCATAGCCCACCTGCAGTTTTTCTTCCGGATATATGTTGAAATGACGCAGGTTGGTGCTGTCCTGTATTACCTTCACCTTCCCTTTAGCCTCCTGCTGACGCGGGTTCACACTGCGGAATTTCAGCGAATCCCAGGCCGCCTCTATGAGAGGATACTTGAACTCGATTTCGTAGCCGTACTGCTCAATGGTGGTAGCATCGGCCTTGGTGGTCATGACGGCAATGGTATCCTCATGCTTGCGGTTGCGGGGGTTGTTCTCCATTTTCATGAGTTCCACACGCAGTTCCTTTCCAATGGAGAGTTTCACCTCTTCTTCCGTAGGCACCAAGGTTCCGGTGGTGTCGGTTTTGTCGTAATTCAACACCAGTTTCAGGGTATCGGGCATTTTACGCTGGTCGTTTACCCATAGTTCCAGGGAGTCCCGCTGAAGATTGAACTGGGAAATGAGTTTTTCCCGCGCAAGCCCCCTGATGCGCATGTCGTGAATCACCGCATCCGGAGCCATGAACGTAAGATAAGCGGTACGCAATCCTACACGCTCCTTTTTCATGATGGCCTGTTTGGAGGGTTTTTCACGGAAAAGGTTGAGCTCAAAATCCGTTTTTCGCGCCAGGCACAGGGCTGTATCTTTCATGTCGAATTTCTTGAACTCATACAGGCTGTCATTAAACACAATCTGAGGGCGGAACAGGGAGTCCAGAAAGGCGATGCGCTCCGTTTCCGGATCATATTTGTTATTGTTGTTCTCGTCCTTGACGGCATAGACCCGATAAACGGTATCCTGAATATTCCGCAGGCTGAAGAAGCCCCATTCGTCGGTTTTGGCGGCGGCGACAGGACGCTTGAGGAACACGGCGGAATCCGCCTGATCCTTGTACAGCATAACAGTAATGCCCTTCAGCGGTTTCAGGGTGTTGCAGTCCTGCACCAGGCCGGTCAGGCACATGGAGTCAATTTGTGCACCGGTGGAGAACACCAGCGTGAAGCCCGGGAACAGGTTGCCTTCGTTGTTGTCCGCAATGGCACCCGTCAGGTCCAGCGTATAGGTAGTGTTGGAATCCAGGTCGGACTCAAACGACACTTCAACCGACTTTCCCTTAATGACCGCCTTGGGGCGTTTCTCCAGCGGGGGAGACAGATAAATGCCGTTGGCGTCCTTGATTTTCACGTATTCGTTGAACGTGAACACCAGCTTGGTCTTGTGTACTCCCACGTTTACCGTTCCGGGGAAAGGAGCCACTTTGGTGAGCACGGGCGGAATGGTGTCCTTGGGGCCACCGGAAGGCGGGGTGGTGGTGTTGGCACAACCCTGTGGAAACATGAGTGAACCCAGAATGAGCGCCGCCGGAATGAGCGGCAACAGTTTTTTCAATCTCATAGCTCGGTTCTGATTACAGATTCTATGCCTTCGATGGAAGAAAGTTCCTTGATCATCTGGTCAAGGATATCCCGCGACTGCACATACATGTCGATGTAGCCGTCGAACAAGCCGCTTTCCGCCTGCAGCGACAGCCGGCGCATATTCACGCGCATCTCCCGCGAAACATACTGGGAAATCTCATTGAGCATACCCATGCGGTCCAGGCCTTTAAGGGTGATACGCACCAGGAAGGAATTGTCCTCTGCCTGTTCCAGCCACTTGGGTACCACCACCCAGTCTCCGTGCATGGCAGCAATGCTCTCCGCCACCGGACAAGCTTTCTTGTGCACGGTAACGCTTCCGTCCGGCGCCTTGAAGCCCACCACCGGATCTCCGGGGATAGGATTGCAGCAGCTGGCGATGGAGAAACGCGGTCCATTGGGATCTGAACTGCCGATGATGAACGTTTCCGCCACAGGCTTCGTTTCCGCCTGTTCCCCGGCATCTTCCATCCCGAAAGCCCGCCGCAACCAGGAGAGACGGCTCCCGGACTGTTTCTTGAGGGATTCCGGCACCTGCTCCAAACTCAGATTGCCCAGACCAATCCCGTAGTACATTTCTTCACGGGATTCCACGCCATAAGCCGCCTGCAGGCGCTGGAGGTTGCGTTCATCGTTCTCAATTCCCAACGAAGCAAGCGTATTTTCCAGGGTCCGTTTGCCAAAGTCCACCGTCTGCTTGCGCTGGGCCTTAAAATAGTCCATCACAATGGTGCGGGCGCGACGCGTAGTGAGGAATTTAATCCATTCCAGCTGCGGTTTGGCGTCTTCCGCCGTGATGATTTCCACTTTGTCGCCGGTTTTGAGCACGTGACTCAGCTTCACCAGGCGCTGATTGACTTTGGCCGCAATGGCCTTGTTACCGACCTCCGTATGAATCATGTAGGCAAAATCCAGCGCCGTGGCTCCTTTGGGAATGCTGCGCTGGTCGCCTTTAGGGGTGAATACGTAGATCTCGGTGGCGGTAAGGTCATTATGAATAATATCCAGCAGTTCCAGGGCATTTACGTCCGGATTTACCAGGATTTCCTTGATGCGTTCCAGCCAGGCATCCATCTCATAATCGCCTTCGCCCAGGTAACCGTTGCGCTTGTACATCCAGTGCGCGGCAATTCCTTTTTCAGCAATGTCATCCATGCGCCGCGTGCGGATCTGGACCTCCACCCATACGCCGGATTCACTGAGGAGCGTGCAGTGCAGGGCCTCATAACCATTTGATTTGGGATGTTTTACCCAGTCCCGCAGGCGTTCCGGCATGTAGCGGTACAAGCCCGTAATAATGGAGAAGATATGGTAGCACTGGTCGCGCTCGCTCTCCGGGGAGCTTTGATCGGCCTCAAAAATGATGCGGATGGCATACAGGTCATAGACTTCCTCAAAGGAAATCTGTTTTTGCTGCATTTTGCGCCAGACGGAGTAGGGGGTTTTTACCCGTTTCTTGATTTGGAACTTGAAGCCGGCCTTGGTAAGGGCCTCTTCTATGGGTTCGATGAACTGCGCCATCTCTGCACCTTTTTCCTGCACGCTCTTGTCTATGCGGGCCTTGATTTCCTGATAGGCCTCCGGTTCATTGTAGCGCAGCCAGATGTTCTCCAGTTCACTCTTGATGCTGTACAAACCCAGGCGATGAGCCAGCGGGATAAAGATGAACATGGTTTCCGACAGAATCTTGTCCCGCTTGTGTTCCGGCATGTGCTCGATGGTGCGGCAGTTGTGCAGGCGGTCTGCCAGTTTGATGAGCACTACGCGGACATCGTCGTTGAGCGTCAGGAGAATGCGCTTGAAGTTCTCCGCCTGCATGCTCTGCTGGGTGAGATCCGCCACACCGTGCGTTTTTTGTTCATTGTCCAGCACGGTCTTGATCTTGGTGAGACCATCCACCAGCGAAGCAATCTTGTTGCCAAATTGCTCGCGAAGGTCTTCCACCGAGTAGTCCGTATCTTCCACAACGTCGTGGAGCAGGGCGGCCGATATGGATTTGTAGCCCAGGCCAATGTCGTCCACCACAATTTGCG
>CAMZCW010000168.1 GCA_947305045.1 uncultured Bacteroidales bacterium
ACTTCATCGATTATGTCCGGATTTTCTGTGCCAGCGGGCACGGAGGAGCCGGCAGCGCCCATCTTCACCGGGCCAAATACGTACCCAAAGGAGGACCGGACGGCGGCGACGGCGGCCGGGGCGGACACATCATCCTCAAAGTGAACCCCCAGCTGTGGACCCTCATCCATCTGCGCTACCGCAAGGTGGTACGGGCAGACAATGGCGGCAACGGCGCCGAGGCCCTGAAACGCGGTAAAAACGGGACCGATATCATCCTGGAAGTACCTCAGGGAGTGGTAGTTAAAGATGCTGAAACCGAAGAAGTCATTACCGAGCTGGTAGAAAAAGACCAGGAGTTTATCCTGTGCCGGGGCGGCAAGGGCGGCTGGGGAAACGACCACTTCAAGAGCGCAACCAACCAGACACCGCGTTACGCTCAGCCCGGCGAGGAAGGCCAGGAAGGCTGGTTCATCCTGGAACTCAAGGTTCTGGCCGACGTAGGCCTGGTGGGTTTTCCCAATGCCGGAAAGAGCACCCTGCTGGCCGCCATCACATCGGCCAAACCCAAAATTGCCAACTATGCGTTTACCACGCTGGAACCCAACCTGGGGATTGTGCGCTATTTTGACGACCGTTCCTTTGTGATGGCGGACATTCCCGGCATCATTGAGGGCGCGCACGAGGGCAAAGGCATCGGCATGCGCTTCCTGCGCCATATTGAACGCAATTCCGTGCTGCTGTTCATGGTGGCGGCAGACGAGCCGGATGTCACCAAAGGCTACAAGATTCTGCTCAAGGAACTGGAGGAATACAATCCGGAACTACTGGTAAAAGACCGTGTGCTGGCCGTCACCAAGACCGACCTCATAGATGAGAAACAGCGGACCAGGATTGAAAAGAAACTGCCCGCAGACATTCCCCACGTATTTATCTCGTCCGTGGCCCAGACCGGCCTGAACGAGCTGAAAGAAATGCTCTGGAAGGCCCTGAATCCATGAACCTGGACCAGCTCATACAGTGGGATCAGCAGGCCACCCTGTGGCTCAACAACCTGGGGAACGCCACCTGGGACCCTTTCTGGCTCATGATGTCGGACACCAAGTTCTGGTATCCCGCTTATGGGATTGTGATGGTATTCCTGCTCAAGGAGCTGGGGTGGAAAAAGGGACTGGCGGTGACCGTGTCCCTCATCCTCATGGTCGTGTTTATCGACCAGAGCTGCAACGCCTTCAAAGCGGGGTTTGAGCGGCTGCGCCCCTGCTACAATTCCTGGATGATCGCCCATGGCGTACGGCTCCCCTACGGCGTTACAGGCCACCTGTTTGGCTTTTTCAGTGCCCATGCGGCCAATACCTTCGGCTTCGCCTGCACCTCTTACCTGGGCTTCCGTCTCAATAACCCGGGGCACAAGTACCGCATCTATGGACTGGGCGTTTTTGTCTGGGCCATCCTGGTCTCAGGCAGCCGCATAATGATGGCCGCCCATTTTCTGGGCGATGTGCTGACGGGAACATGCTACGGGATGGCGGTTGGCACAGCCATCGCCTGCCTGGCGCATTATCTGATTGTTAAAGCGAAGCTATAACCTTCTCCATTCGGGTGCTGCGGGAGCCTTTCACCAGCACCACGCAGTCCTGCAACGGATGGTCCTGCAGCCAGGCTGCCAGCTCATCCGAGGTGGCAAAAGCCTGAATACCGGATCCGGCGGCGGCCCGGATGAATTCTTCTCCTACCAGGTACGCCTCCGTACCTTGCAGGCGCGCCACCACCTTGCGGTGCTCTTCCTCTGACTCGGCGCCCAACTCACGCATGGCACCCAGGAGGGCCACTTTGTGACCTTCCACCAGGGCCAGGTTGTCCAGCGCCACAGCCATGGAAGACGGGTTGGCGTTGTAGGCATCGACAATAAGCGTATTCTTTTGTGTTTTAACCAGTTGTGAACGGTTATTGGAAGGAACGTATGAAGCAATGGCGGCCATGGCATCCTTGCGCGGAACGCCAAAGAACCAGCCCATTTTGAGGGCGGCCAGGATGTTGGCGGCATTGTATGCGCCCACCAGATGTGTTTCCAGCAGGCCGTCCGGGAATGCCATCCTGAGGAAAGGATGCGCAGGCGATGAAGGGAGTACGCTCACCTCCTTCATGCCGTAGGCGATACAGGAGAGTTCCCGCTCCCAAAGCATTTCCTGCAGGACCGTGTCATCGCCGTTGGCGAAAACAATACCGTCATGCGCTTTTAAATAATCGTACAGCAACCCTTTGGCGTGTTTGACGCCCTCATAGCTGCCAAAGCCTTCCAGGTGCGCTTTGCCCACATTGGTGATCAGGCCATGGGTGGGCTGGGAGACGGCCAGCAGCGGCTTCAGGTCCTCCGGATGGCTGGCGCCCATCTCAATGATGGCAATCTGGGCATCTTCTCCAATCTTGAGGACGCTCAGCGGAACGCCAATGTCGTTGTTCAGGTTGCCTTCCGTAGCCACCACGCGGTATTTGGCCGAGAGGACGCTGCGGATAAGCTCCTTGGTGGTGGTCTTCCCGTTGGTACCGGTAAGGCCGATTACCGGGATGGTCAGTTGCTGCCGATGGTAAGCGCCCAGTGCCTGCAGGGCGGCCAGGGTGTCCGGCACCTTGATAAGGCGCGGGTCATCGGCCGCTACCGTTTCATGCACAACAGCATAGCAGGCACCCTGTTCCAGGGCCTGCATCGCGAAGGCGTTGCCGTCGAAGTTTTCCCCTTTCAGGGCCACGAAAAGCTGGTTTTCCCGGATGGTGCGGGTATCTGTATTCACACCTGCGCTGTGCAGGAAGAGGTCATATAATTTGCTGATTTCCATACTATTTCCCTGTGCTTCCAAACCCGCCGGCTCCGCGCTGGGTTTCGTTTAAAACTTCTACCTGCTCCCATTCTACCTGCTCGTGGCGGGCAATGACCATCTGGGCGATGCGTTCCCCCGGCACAATCTCGAAGGGTTCCTGGCTCAGGTTCACCAGAATGACGCACACCTCTCCACGGTAGTCCGCATCCACCGTACCCGGCGTATTGAGGACGGTGACGCCATGCTTGATGGCCAGGCCGCTGCGGGGACGCACCTGCGCCTCATAGCCTTTGGGCAAGGCGATAAACAAGCCTGTAGGGATCAGCGTACGCTGTAGCGGCTGCAGCACCACGGGCTCTTTCAAGTTGGCTTTCAGGTCCATGCCCGCACTCTGCTCCGTAGCGTATGCCGGACAGGGATAGGGCGAACGATTGACAATTTGTACCTTCATTATTTGGGGGCTTTGAGATACACGACTATGGCGATGACGGTATAGAGATAGTTAGGCAGCCAGCTGGCAATATGGGCCGGCAAGGTATCCGTAATCACAAACATTTTGCTGAACTGCATGAAAAGGATGTAGGAGAAGGCCAGCGCCGTACCTACAGCCAGGTTCACGCCCATGCCTCCGCGTTTTTTCTTGGTACATAGCGCCACGCCGATGATGGTAAGGATGAACACGGAAAAAGGCATCGCATACCGGTTGTGCTTTTCCATCTGGGCGTCCGACACCGAGGCGTCGCCACGGTAAAGTTGTATCTGGATCAGCCGGTTCAGTTCCCGCTGGTTCAGTTTTTCAATGGTGAAACGGTTGATGAAGAAATCGTCCCGGGTAAGGCTGATCACCGTATCCAGCTGCCGTCCGGAACGGATATGGTCCCCCATGCCTTCGTCGTAGTCACGGATGAACCAGTTCCGCAGTTTCCATACGCCCGTAACGGTGTCATACTGGGCGCTTTCCGCCGTTAATTTGGATGTAAGATGCCCGGTAGAAAGGTCTTCCAGGGTGAAATTATACGCCGTATTGTTATACGCGCTGAAGCTCTCAATATACACAAAATGGTTGTCCTCCAGTTTGTAGTGCATGTTGTGCCCCTGTTTCACCTGATTTTTCATATAGGTGTTGTACTTCATCTCAAAATCCACCCGTACAACGTTGGCATGCGGAATAATCCACATACTCATGAAAAGGGAAAAACAGGCGATGATAGCGGCCGATACCAGATAGGGCACCATCAGGCGGTGATAACTGATACCGCTGGAGAGGATAGCCACCACTTCCGAGTCCTGGGTCATCTTGGACGTGAAGAAAATCACCGTCAGGAACACGAACATCGGCGAGTACTGGTTCACGAAATACGGGATAAAATTGAGGTAATAGTCAAAGACGATTTCCCGGAGCGGAGCTTCCCTGCGCACAAAGTCTTCAATTTTTTCACTGACATCGAAGATGACGATAATCAGTGACAGGAAGGCAATGGACAGAAAGAACGTTACCAGGAACTTCCGGATAATGTACCAGTCCAGTTTTTGAAGCCCTTGGATTCTCATAGGCGCTGCATCAGTTTAGGCACCGTGGCATTTTTCCAGGCAAGGAAATCTCCCCGGACGATGTGCTCGCGGGCCACGCGCACCAAATCCAAATAGAATGCCAGGTTGTGCTCGGTAGCCACCATGGCGGCAAACATTTCTTTGGCGATGAACAGGTGGTGGATATAGGCCCGGGTATAATAGCTGTCCACGAAAGAGGTTCCCAGCGGGTCCAGCGGGGTAAAATCCTCCGTCCACCTGGCGTTGCGCATGTTCATGATGCCGTTCCAGGTGAACAGCATGCCGTTACGGCCGTTGCGGGTGGGCATGACGCAGTCAAACATGTCTACCCCGCAGGCGATGCCTTCCAGGATGTTGGCGGGCGTTCCTACGCCCATCAGGTAGCGGGGCTTGTCCTGCGGGAGCAGCGGGCAGGTCACTTCCAGCATCTCGTACATCTTTTCCGTAGGCTCCCCTACCGCCAGGCCACCCACGGCATACCCGCCGCGGTTGGCGTTGTCCAGTTTGAGGGCGTGCTCCACTGCCTGCCGGCGGAGTTCCGGATACACGCAGCCCTGGATGATGGGGAACATCACCTGCTGATAGCCGTACAGTGGCTCGGTCTCGTCAAAATGACGCGCAAAGCGCTCCAGCCAGCCCTGTGTGAGCTTGAGGGATTTGGCGGCATAGCGCTCGTCGGCATCGCCGGGACAGCATTCGTCCAGGGCCATGATGATATCGGCCCCGATGATGCGCTGGGTGTCCACGTTGTTCTCCGGGGTAAAAGTGTGGCGGGAACCGTCGATGTGCGAGGCGAACCGGCACCCTTCTTCGGTGAGTTTGCGGATGGGGGCCAGGGAAAAGACCTGGAAGCCGCCGCTGTCCGTGAGGATGGGCCGGTCCCAATGCTCGAACTTGTGCAGGCCGCCGGCCTTGCGGAGCGTGTCCAGGCCGGGACGGAGATAGAGGTGGTAGGTGTTGCCGAGGATGATCTCGGCCCGGATGTCCTCCTCCAGGTCCTTGTGATAGACACCCTTGACGGAGCCGACGGTGCCCACCGGCATGAAGATGGGGGTGCGGATCT
>CAMZCW010000169.1 GCA_947305045.1 uncultured Bacteroidales bacterium
TTCGGCCCACCATTACCTACGGCCTGGTGGCCTGCTTTGTGAAAGGAAAGAAAGAGGAATGAACTTAAAAAACAACACGATGAAACAGTTAATTAAGCAATTTTTTTGCGCGATTGTTTTGTGCGCGCTTGTAGCGGGCCTTGCTTCCTGCAAAAAGGAGGATCCGAAGGACAAAGTCGTGAATCCGTCGGATGTAGATCTGGCAGATCTGACGTGGAATCTTGATTTCCCGTACGAAGTTTATATGTCCCCGGGCGTGGCCGCGGAACTGGCCGATGCCTATCAAGATTTTATTCTGGTGCCCGCCAGCGCAATTACCGAAAACACCTATATGGTGGTGCTGGACAAGGTAAGTGATCTGCCGGCAGAGCAATTGGTGGATCTTTACACAAGGGATGTGGTCATTGCTATCGCCCATCCTAAAAAGGCAGAGATTGAAGCCCTGTTTAAGAACTATCCCAAAATGGGATATTTCCTGGACGATGACAGCATCGACGGAGCACAGCTGGTTGCGCTCAGCAGCTGGAACAATGGCCTTTACATTATTCCGGATGAGGAGCAATTCAAGGAAAGGTATTCCTTCGAAACCGACCACCCCATCGTCCCCAATCCTGCCGATGCCGCTGCAGGTGATTATGACCCCGAAGATCCCATTGTCTATACCTACGAAGAGGGTCTCGAGTATGACCTCACCTATTATTTCTTCGGCGCATTTCTGGAGGAATTGCTTGCACAGCGGGCACTCTACGAGGAGGAAGAAGCACAGACCAAAGCGGCCCCCGACAATGCAAATGTCAAGCAGTTTGCCGGCAAGGCGCATGTCTGGGCTGCTGGAACCTTCTCTATCAGCGAGGTCTTTTTCCGTACAAGTTACAAATTTAATGGTACTGCTCCTGTCACTGTTTCCTACGACGTCTATCCCATCCACGTATATGAGGGAGAGAATGGTGCCGGCGACTATTATTTCATGGATATGACAGCCAATATCGCCAACGACAAAATGTTCCAGGGCAAGAATGCCGAATGGACGAGCTTTTTCCCGGTGTATTTGCGGTGGTGCGGTGCTTACGCAAAAACCTTTAAAGTGAGCAGTACCCTGATTAACAGCGACAACGCTACGTCGGTGTCCAATGCGATATTCCCGGCAGAAGGTTTCCCGTTCCCCGAAACCATTATCAAGCAAAATGATTATTCAAAAACCAAGACTGTTAATGTGGGATGTGGCGTCAGCGGAAACCTTGGCGCGAAAAAAGATAAAGGCCTTAGCGGTGGAGGCAGCGTGAGCGTAAATGCCGGCTGGAGCTGGAGCGACACCAAACATTGGACGGTAAAGGATGTGGATGTGGAAAACAGGACAGCGAACAGTACTGCCGCCTGGGCGCTTACGTTTAATGAACTGCCGAAATTCGAATTCTCGCAGGATCAAGGCTTCAATTTGGGGAATTCTCTGGCCTATCGTTCCTCCATGCAGCTTCACGGTTCCTGGGTATGGCACATTCCCGACATGCCCGATGATACGGAGACCAAACCCCTTCGCATAAAGATTGAGGCCGAAGGCAACTATGGCTTCATGAAATTCTGGGGGACCAAAGCCGATATGGACACGTACAGTTGGAACTGCAGCTTTACGGCTACCAGGACGATGCCCAAGATGGTGAACTTCAAGGCCGGCAACCTGGTTTTGAAAAATAACACGCAGGGGAAATTCATCTCCAATATCATGGTGTATAATTCGGCTGGCAAGCCGATTGTACCGGCCTCGGTATTCCAGAACAATTATCCCTCCGGAACAGACATTAAACTGGGTGCCTTCAATTGCCAGGAAAACCTGATGGTGAAGTTTAAAATGGATGGTAAGACGTACAAATATACGCTGAACCCGTTTATCAAGACCGTATTCAAGGAAAATGTCACCCTCTATGCGGCCAACGATTTCACGGAGGAGTAGTCAAGCATGAAAAGACGTAAAAGATACCATCCGCAAAAACAAAAAAACCATGGAATTAGCTGAAATCAGAGAGGCCCTGAAAGCCATGTACGGTGGGGAGAACAAGCCTGTCACCGACGGAAATTATGACAAATCGCTTGCTGTCAAGTGCATCAACGGCACGTTTGTGGGCAGGAAGAAAGAAAACGTCATTGCCTACCGGGGCATCCCGTATGTGGGGAAGCAGCCGGTAGGCGACCTCCGCTGGAAAGCCCCGGTGGACGCAGCCCCTTGCGACGGTGTGTTCGAGGCCTTTTACAATGCCAAGAGCGCCTTTGGAAACGGACAGATGGAAACGGGTTCCCTGTACTATATGGACGAGGACTGCCTGTATCTGAATGTGTTCAAGCAGGACGATGCCGCCGGGAAGAAACCGGTCATGGTCTGGATTCATGGCGGCGGCTTCGAGGCCGGTGGAACCATCGACCCGGTGTTTGACTGCCACAATTTTGTGCAGGAGAATCCGGACGTCATCGTGGTTACCATTGCGTACCGCCTGGGCGTCATGGGCTTCCTGCACCTGTCCCATCTGCCGGACGGCGGCGAGTACCCGGATTCCCAGAATCTGGGCCTCCTGGACCAGGTAAAAGCGCTCAAGTGGGTGCACGAGAACATTGCAGCCTTTGGCGGGGACCCGGACAACGTGACCATCTGGGGCGAATCCGCCGGAGCTGGCAGCTGCACCCTGCTGCCCCTGATTCCGGGTTCCCAGCAGTTCTTCCACCGGCTCATCGCCCAGAGCGGTTCCGTGAACCTGACCCGTTCCCCGGAAGAGGCCATCGCGTGCACGGAGAAGCTGATGGATGCCCTGGGCTGCCGGACGGTGGCCGATCTCCTGAAGGTGGACGGCGAGAAGCTGCTGGAAACCGCTACGGCGGTGCTTTTCCTGCACCAGTTCCCGGAAAGGGACGGAAAGTATCTGCCCACGGACACGTTTGCGGCATACGCCGCTGGTGCGGCCAAGGATATCGACATGCTCATCGGCTGCAACAAGGACGAGATGAATTTCTTTGTGTCCAGCTTCGGCCTGGAAGGCTGGGACGCCTGGGTGGAGGGCCGCCTGAAGGAGAAGTTCGCCCGGCTGCTTCCGGAGGAAAAGGCGCTGGTGGACAGCTATATGAAGGATGTGAAGGGGGACTACTTCCAGCCGGGCGCCAGCCTGCTTAGCCAGAGCTGGTTCAATGCGCCCATTTTCCGCCTTGCGGAGGAGCAGACCAAGAGCGGCGGCAAGGCGTACGTGTATTACTTCACGCCGGAGTCGCCGGACCCCATCATGAAATGCGGCCATGCCATAGAGCTTTCCATCGTGTTCCATCATCCGGAATACAGCTCGGACCTGGGACGCGCCTTCGATGCCACCTTCTGCAAGGCCATGCGGAGCATGTGGGTGCAGTTTGCCCGGACAGGCAATCCGTCGCTCACTGCCGCCCAGTCCCCGGACGGCAAGGCCAAGGAGTGGCCGCTCTATGACCTTCAGGACAAGCCGGTGATGGTCCTGGATGAGTTTGACATTCACCCGGAGAAAGAGGCGGAGCGGCAGATTGTGGACTGGGAGAGAACCTATTTCCTTACCAAGTATTACGCGTTATGAGTGCAGTCATCCCTAAATACGGCGAGAATCGTCCCATTACAGACGGCAAGTATGACAAGTCGCTGGCAGTCAAGTGTATAAACGGCACCTTCGTGGGCCAAAAGCAGGAGAACGTCCTTTCCTTCAAGGGCATTCCCTATGTGGGCGCGCAGCCCGTGGGGGACCTTCGCTGGAAAGCCCCGGTGGACGTGATGCCCTGCGACGGCGTGTACGAAGCCTTTTACTATGGCAAAAGCCCCGTCCAGTCGCCCGGGGATCCCTCGGCCCTTTACCCGATGGGGGAGGACTGCCTGTCCCTGAACATCTGGAAGGCGGAAGGCCCTGCTGCCGGAAGGCCGGTCATGGTGTGGATTTACGGCGGCGCCTTCGAGGTAGGCGGCACCACGGACCCGCAGTACGACTGTGTGAATCTGGTAAAGGAGAATCCGGATGTGATTTTTGTCACCATCAACTACCGGGTGAGCTTCATGGGCTTTTTCCACCTGGCCCACCTGGCCGATGGAGCAGATTACCAGGATGCCCCCAATCTGGGCCTCATGGACCAGATGATGGCCCTCAAGTGGGTGCATGAGAACATTGCCGCTTTTGGCGGGGACCCGGAAAATGTGACCATCTGGGGCGAGTCTGCCGGCGGCGCCAGTTGTTCCCTGCTTCCTTTGGTAAAGGGCTCCCACCGGTATTTCCGACGGGCCATTATCCAGAGCGGCTCTCCCACGCAGACCCGCACCCCGGAGCAGGCGATTGCCTGCACGGACAAGGTGATGGAAGCACTGGGCTGCAAGACGGTAGCGGACCTGCTGCAGGTGAGCGCGGAGAAACTCACGGAGGCGTGGACCGAACTATACGGCTTTTTCCAGAAGCTGGGTATTCGCACATTTCCGGAAAGGGACGGGAAGTATCTGCCCCTGGACACCTGGAAGGCCTACGAAGAAGGTGCAGCCAAGGATATCGTGCTCCTGCAGGGCTGCAACAAGGACGAGATGAACACCTTCCTGGGCGTTGTGGGCGTGGATGTCTGGAATGCCTGGGCCGATAGTCGCCTGGAGGAAAAACGCGCGCAGCTGACAGACGCGGAAAAAGCGCTGGTAAAAAGCTACATGGATGCCATCCCGGGAGAGCGCTACGAAGCCACTGTGCGGCTGTTCAGCCAAATCATGTTCATTGCCCCTCAAATCCGTCTGTCGGAAGCGCAGGCCAAGGCCGGCGGCAAGTCGTATACCTACTACTACACGGTAGAGTCGGCCCTGCCCCTGATTAAAAGCGGACATGCGTCGGAGCTCTCCGTTGTGTTTAACCACCCTGAATTCCAGGATTTTACGGGACGGGCCTACGATGAGGCGTTCTGTCGCGCCATGCGAAAGCTGTGGGTGCAGTTTGCCCGCACCGGCACCCCCTCCCCGGAGTGGCCGCTGTATAACCTTCAGGACAAACCGGTGATGGTGCTGGACGAGCAAGACATCCATCCTGCAACGGAATCGGAACTTAGCATTGTAGATTGGGAAAGGAGTTATTTCCTCACCAATTATTATATGCCTTAACAGAATGAAACTAAACTTAGCAATGATGAAAAAAGTGATTGTATGGACCCTGATGGGTCTTCTGGTCCTGTGCCTGTCGGCCTGTAACAAAGGAGCTCACAACACGGATGTTACGGACTATTCCGTGCGGGCGAACTGGTGCAAGATTCCTGCCATTACCAAGGATGTGGACATGTTCTATATCCCGGCTACCAATTATGATGGAGAGGAGGCCGGCGCCCCGAATTTCGCGCCCATCGACAACAAGGAGATGGTTGCCGGCATTGCCGACGAATACATGGCGCATGCCA
>CAMZCW010000170.1 GCA_947305045.1 uncultured Bacteroidales bacterium
TCATGTCGCGCGGATCCAGTCCCGTATAGAACATCACGGACGAAGTGGTCATGGGCGTGGGCGTAAAATCCTGCACCTGGTCCATCCAGATTCCCTTGAGGGCCGGGTGCTGCGCCAGGTGCTCCATATCTTTCATGGTGCAGCCCGGGTGCGAGGAGATAAAATACGGCACCAGTCCCACATGAGTGCCGGCCTCTCGGTTCACCTTGTCGAATTCCTTGCGCAGCCGCTCAAAGAGGCGGAAGCTGGGTTTGGCCATCTTCTGCAGCACATGATCCTCGGTGTGCTCCGGCGCCACCTTGAGGCGGCCGGACGTATGGTCCAGCACCAGCGTTTCCAGGTACGGCTTGGAGCTGGCATCGACAAAACCGTCCTCCGTAAGGAAGAGGTCGTAGCGAATGCCACTGCCGATATAGCTGTGCCGAATGCCTTTGGTGCCGTCAATACGCTTGTACAGCTCCATGAGGCGGGTATGGTCGCAGTTCAGGTTGGGACAGCGCTTGGGGAACAGGCAGCTGCGCCGCTTGCATTTGTCGCACAGCTCCAGGTTTTTCCCGTGCATGCCGTACATGTTGGCCGTAGGCGCACCCACGTCGGAAATATTGCCCGCAAAGTCCGGGAGCTTATTCAGCTCCTTCACTTCCTTCAGGATGGATTGCTCGCTCCGGGACGATATGAACTTGCCCTGGTGCGCGGCAATGGTGCAGAAGTTACAACCGCCGAAGCACCCGCGGTGGGTGTTCACGGAGAACTTGATCATGTCGTAGGCCGGAATGCGCTTGCCCTTGTACCGCGGATGCGGCAGTTTGGTGAACGGCAGGTCCCAGAAGGAGTCCATCTCCTCCTGCGTAGCCGGCGGATAAGGCGGATTGATTTGCACATACCCCTCCCCCACCGGCTCCAGGATGGTATCCGGGTGCATCATGTTGGCATGGGTCTCTATCCAGTGGAAATTCTCCGCAAAAGCCCGCTTGTCCTTGCAACATTCCTCGAACGAGTGCAGTACAAGCTTTCCGGCAGGCACACCCTCTGAAACCCATGGCCACCCTCGGCCGTGTAAGAGGGAGGGGCCCACAGCCGCGTCGTCAGACGCGTTGCGCATTGGGAGGGGCCGGAGCGAAGCGGAGGCGGTTTCAGAGGGTGTGCCTGCCGGAAGCTTGCCACTTACGTAGAAAGCAATCTGGGGGATCTGACGCATGCGGTGGCGCGACCAGCCCTTTTCGATGCCCCGGGTGAGCTCCAGCATGGGGCGTTCGCCCATGCCGTAGCAGAGGTAATCGGCCCCGGAAGTGTACAGGACCGAGGGCATGAGGCAGTCTTTCCAGTAGTCGTAATGGGTGAGCCGGCGGAGCGAGGCCTCAATGCCGCCGATAATCACCGGCACTTCCGGGTACAGTTTCTTGAGGATTTGGGTGTACACCGTGACGGCGTAGTCCGGACGGGCGCCCGCCTTGCCTTCCGGCGTGTAGGCGTCGTCGTGGCGCAGGCGTTTGGAGGCCGTGTAATGGTTCACCATGGAGTCCATGGCGCCGGCATTGAGACCAAAGTAGAGCCTGGGAGCGCCCAGCTTGCGGAAATCGCGTAAATCGTCCCGCCAGTTGGGCTGCGGAATCACGGCCACCCGGTAGCCCCACTTCTGGAGCCAGCGCGCGATGACTGCCGTGCCGAAGGACGGATGGTCAATGAAGGCGTCTCCGCTTACCAGAATAATGTCAATGTAATCCCAGCCCAGCGCCTGCACCTCCTTGACGGAAGTAGGAAACATGTAGTCGTTATTCGACATACAGAAGCAGTCCTTTCAGATACTCTCCTTCCGGATGATAGATGTTCACGGAATGGTCCGCCGGCTGGTTCAGGCGGTCCAGGATGCGGACGCTGCGGCCCGTTTCCGCGGCAGCGGAGAACACAGCCAGCGCAAAAGCCTCCTTGTCCACCACCTGCGAGCAGCTGAAGGTGAACACGAAGCCGCCCGGAGCCACCTTGGCAATGGCGGCCGCATTGAGGCGCTGGTACGCCCGAAGGGCATTTTTGAGCGCTCCACGGTGCTTGGCAAATGCCGGCGGATCCACAATGATGAGGTCATACGCACCGTCGGGTACATTTTTGACAAAGTCGATGGCGTCGGCACAATAGGAAGTGTGCTGTTCAGGCGTGAAACCGTTGAGCGCCACATTGCGGTCCACCATGTCCATGGCCCGCTGGGAACTGTCCACCGAATCCACATGCGCGGCACCGCCGGCAAGGGCATAGATGGAAAAACCGCCCGTATAGCAGAACAGGTTCAGGACGGTCCGGCCTTTGGCCAGGCGCCCCACCGCCGCGCGGTTTTCCCGCTGGTCCAGGAAGAAGCCGGTTTTCTGGCCTTCCTGCCAGTTCACGAGGAACTGCCTGCCGTTTTCCAGGACTGTCTGTTCATCGACAGTAAAACCTTCCGCTTTCCAGAGGTAGCCGTCTATCAGGTCCAGGCCGGCTTTGAAAGGGGCAGTGCCGGAACTTTTGTCGTACACGGCTTTAAGGCGCTCCCCGTACACGGTTTTAAGCGCCTCGCAAATGGCGTTTTTAGCCCGGAACATGCCCACCGAATGGGCCTGGAGCACACAAACGCCGTTGTAATAGTCCACAATGAGGCCGGGAAGGCCGTCCCCTTCCCCATGCACCAGGCGGTAGCAATTGGTCTGTTCCGACCAGGCCAGCCCATAGGCTTCCCTGAGGTGGTAGGCCCTCAGGAGCATCCGCTCCCAGAAATCCGGCAGCGTAGGGTCTTCGTCAAAACTGAGGATGCGCACGGCGATGGAGCCTACCTGGTAATGTCCGCAGGCCAGCAGTTTGCCGTCGGCCGAGCATACGCTCACCAGGTCTCCCTCTGCGGGATGACCCACCACCTGGGCAATGGCCCCGGAGAACACCCAGGGATGATAGCGAAGCAGGGATTCCTCCCGGCGGGATTTGAGGATGATTTTATCCATTGTCTTGGTATCTTTCAGGATGGAGTTCTTCGGGCGTGAGGGGATGCTTCGGCGAATGCAGCAACTTCAGGTACATCTCCCGGCACACCCAGGCATCTGTGGCAGCGTAGCGTTGCTGGGACTCGCTCAGGTGCTCGGCCTCCCAGTTGGAAAGCTGCTGTGCCTTGGAAATTTTCACGCCCAGGATGATGGCTGTCATTTTCTTCACGCTTTTGTCGCGGATGCCATACTCCCAGACCATATTCTGCAGGTCCACAAAGCCCTTGGGGGAAAACTTGGCCAACTTTTGCAGGCCCCTGACATCGTCCAGGGTGGCGGCGCCCACCTTGACGATGGACGGGTTGGCCAGGATGGCTGCCAGCGGACGCGGGAGCCCCAATTTCTGCAGGCGGAACAAGAACGCTTTTCCGCCGCCGGAAAGTTGCAGGAGCGCCGTTCCGTTGGCATGCTGCTCCGGCGAGAAAGTGGGACGGGTCTCCGTGTCGAAGCCCAGCACCCGCTGCCGTTTCAGGTAGCGCAGTGCCCGGTGGAAGGCATCCCCGTCCGCGTCAATCACCTCGATGATTCCGGGAAAGGAGGCCAGTTCCAGGGCGCCTATTTCTTCTGGACTAACGGAGATTTGATACATAGGTTTCCTGTATGTAAGAAGGTGTTACTTCCACCAGGACCGGCAGTCCCGACTCCGCTTCTTCGGTTTCAAAATAATGCAGGACCGGACGGGCGATCCGGTGCGTAAAGAGCCGCTGCGAGCGCAGTACATCGTAAGTAGTACGAATCAGGGCCTGCTGCGGATCCAGGATGCGGAACTCCTTGGACAGCATTTTGCTGAAGGCGCTGTCTTCCTCGGTCCCCTCCCGGTGAATCAGGGCGAGCTCCGACTCCAGATAAGTACGGTCGAAGGAATAACTGTCCACGATGAGGGCATCCATGGCCCGCCCCGTTGAACGATACTGGCGCAGCAAGTTGCGGAATTCCGTCCGGATATCCAGGGCCGGTTCCGGCGTGAGAACGGAAAGGCGGGCGTCTTCCCAGCTTTTTCCGGCAAAGACGGATTGCCAGGCATTGCTCCTGCGGGTGGCCCGTCCGGTCCACACCACCAGGTTGCGGGCACCGGCAGCATAAGCCTGCTCCAGAAGGATGTCCGTAGGAGAAAGCAAAATGCTCCTTCCGCCACAGAGCCGTTGCAGGGTATCCACATCCAAAACGCCATATTTCCCCTGCATGGAAGAAGTGAAAATCAGTATTTTAGCCCGTGTTTTCTCAAGCGTTTTTTCAGTATCGGACGAGGAGCGCACACAGGTGGTATCCCAAGCAAAAACGGCATTGCGGACAGCGGCTTCCCGCAGGCTGTCCACCGATTCAAAGACATCGGTACCCTCCGGGATAAAGTGGGCATAGGCCTCATTGAATGCATCCAGGATAACGTCGAAGCGCTCCCCTGCAAAGTCTGGCAGGGAGTCCCGCACGGGGCGGCCGTCAATGTTGTCCACGGCATCCACCGCCTGGAAGCGCCGTGCCAGCGGAAGGACCTCCTGCGGCTGTCCGATAATGGCGATGGAGCCCGCCGTCCCATGCTTGCCGGCCTGGGCCACCACACGGCCTTCTCCGGTGGAGTCCGCCGCAATGGCGACCACCAGCGGAAGGCTGGACTTGGGCGCAAGCGTACGGTGCTTGCACGACGCGAAGATAGCCAGCGCCGCGAGTCCCAGTATAACGATTCTTTTCATAGTGCTTGCTAAAAGTGCAAAAATAAACAATTCCCTCTACTTTTGCAATCCCAGTACCTCCCGGATTTTGGAAATTAGCAGGGTATCGATATACTCGGGCTCCATGAAATGGGTGCCGTCGTATTCCGTGTACGTATCCTTTCCGAAGTACTTCTCCCACAGGTCCACGCGCACCACGCCGGAAGCCTTGTAATGGTCCTGCTTGCCGAAAAAAGCGTAATAATAGCCGCCCGGCTCAATGCTTGCGATGGCCGCTTCCCCGTGCGCCTTGTACTTGAGCAAGACTTTGCGGGTGAACTTGAGTTCCTGCCGGTCCCCTTCCTTTACCGGGAAACGGTGGTGCAGGTACCATCGGCCCAGGGCAAAACGGGCGATGCGTGCGGCATGGTACAAGTTCTCCGGAGCCCCCAGCGACGGCGACACAAACAGGTGCGGAAGTCCTTGAATACGAAGCGCCTGGATTGCGCCCAGTGACTCGCCGATAAGCAGATCCGGCTTTACTTCCTCCACCCAGGAAAGAATTTGGGCACGGCCCACTTCTGGGTCGAAGTCATAGGTGCGGATGACCACGCGCACCCGGGACGCTTCTAATTGGGCACGCAGGTAATTGGGAATGCGGCTGTCCCCGCCGCCCCCCATCCCGTGGATATAAAGAATGGTTTTCACGGTTGCAAAATTAATATATA
>CAMZCW010000171.1 GCA_947305045.1 uncultured Bacteroidales bacterium
CACCCCTCCGGCAACGCCCAAGGGCCTTCCTTCCCATAATGGGACGTATCACCAGCAGATTTCCCTTTTTTCGGAGCTTTTATCTTACCTTCCTTGATGAGCTGTTCTTTCTCGGCGCGGATGCGTTCGAGGAGTACGGAGGCGGGCTCGTCGTTCGGGTCCTGGGGAACCAGTTTTCCGTGAATGGCGAGGTCAAGAATCTTTTGACGCAGTTTCTTTGTATCCATTATTCCTCGATGCCGGCTATCAGTTCTTTCAGTTTTGCCACGGCCTCGGCAATCTTGTTGCTTTTGTCCTCGATGGAGGAAACAAGCTGGGCCAGCGTGTAATCGTTGTCCTCCTGGAACTTGATCCACGTGATATCCAGACTGGTCTTGTCCCTCTCCAGAATATCCTTCACGGGATACTTGCGCCAGCGGCCGTTGGGGTTGGTTTCCGCATCCCAGGTTTCCTTGCGGGCATGGATATTATCGGCATGGTAGCAGGCCACAAAATCGTCCAGATGATGGCGCTCCATGGTGTTGTTGGCCAGCGTGTGCTTAATGCCGGTGCGGTAATCGTAGAACCAGATGTCCTTGGTTTTCTCGCCTTTTTTGAAGAACAGGACATTCGCCTTGACGCCTTGGGCGTAGAAAATTCCGGTAGGCAGGCGAAGAATCGTATGCAGATTGAAGTCCGAGAGTAGTTTCTTGCGGATGACTTCGCCGGCACCACCCTCAAACAAGACGTTATCCGGAAGCACTACAGCTGCCCTGCCGCCGTTTTTCAGCATGATCATCATATGCTGCAGGAAGTTCAGCTGGTTGTTCTTCGTCTCCACGTAAAAATCGGGCCGATTGATATCCACGGAACCGGCAGGACGGGTTCCAAACGGTGGATTTGCCAGAATAACATCCACCAGCGTGGCAGGTTCGCTTTCCAGGGAATCCCGGCATTCGATGGGACTGCGGTCTGTGCCGATGCCGTGAAGATAAAGATTCATGGAAGCAAGCGTAACCACAAGAGGGGTGTTGTCGATGCCGTGGAGCGCCTCTTCGCGGAGAAAACGGCGCTTCTCTTTATCGGCAGACTGGCCCTTCATGAAATCGTAGGCCGTGAGGAGGAAACCACCTGTTCCGCACGCGGGATCGGCAAGCGTTTCGCCAATCTGCGGACGCGTTACATCGACCATGGCTTTGATAAGCGAACGGGGCGTAAAATACTGTCCTGCGCCGCTCTTCTTATCTTTGCCGTGTTTCTCCAGGATATTCTCGTAGATGGCGCCCTTGACATCGCCGTCCATCACCAGCCAGGTTTCTTCATTAATAAGCGTAATGACCTTCTGGAGATACACCGGCTTGTCAATTTTGTTCTGCGCCTTGGTATAAATGGTGCCGATAAGGTTTTCCTGCTCGCTGAGGACCTTCAAGGTGTTCTCGTACTGGTTAATCAGGTCCAGCCCATCCAGATTAATCAAATCCACCCAGCGATAGCCCTCCGGAATGGCGGACTTTTCTCCGAACATGTTCACATTCTCGTCGTCCATTTTCAGGAAGAGGAGATAGGTGAGCTGGGTTATGTAATCGGTGAAACCCACGCCCTGTCCGGCAAGGACATCGGCCACCTTCCACACCTTATTGATCAATGTCTGTTCTGTAGACTGTTTAGCCATAATGCATTATGCTGTTTTTCTGTAAATCATGAACTGTGACAGCGAGGCCAGGGCGACATTCGCCGCGTCGATTCCTCCAAATGCCATGACCAGTTGTCCGGCCTGCGCCTTATCTTCCTCTTTGATATCTTCAACCGTACATGCGCCATTGGAGACGATATAGTTGACTATTTGTCCCAGAAGTTCGTTTTGCTTCGCCGTCATACCGCGCCATCCCTGGCCGCACCAAAGGTTGAAATATTTGGCGGCATCGCCCTTAAGGCTTTCCAGTTTTGGAATATGTTTAAAAGCGAATCTGACCAGCTGGATGATGTTTGTCAGCGCTTCTTTTTCATCCTTCGTAGTGAACTTGACCACATCCGCGGGGCGCACGACAGCATAGGTATTCCAAAGGAGCGCCGGATTGAACTTGGCGTTGAAAAGACGTAGCTGCCGATCCAGTTCCTTCAGCATCGGGTAGGTGATGGGCTCTCCCCGGTTATTGAAAATGATGCGGAGCGCTTCGATTTCATCTTTGTGCCCGGCCACATACTGCTCAAAGGCAGCCGTCGTTGCAGTGGCTTCCTCTATGGAGAATCCCTTGGAAATCAATTCATCTTCGCCGGGTTGCAGGATGTTTACAAATCCCGCATTAAGAATGAGCAGATGTTTCCTGGCATCCGGATGATTTGCCAGCGGTGCAACCAGGCCCCGCCTTTCCTGATTGGGCTCATTGATATCCGCAAAGGGCGGCAATTGACCACCGCCCAGGGCATCATAGATGCGGCCGGCAAGGTCTTTCATGCCGATACCGGCCCGTCTCTCAAATTCCCTCCTTTGCCCGTCGTCGGACTTGGCGTAAATGCGAGACAATCGACCGGCAATCATCCGCAGGTATTCGTCATCCACATAGCCGTGCGTGAGGCGTTCAAGCAATTCCTTTAATGAGATAATGGCAGGCTTGGAGTCCGTGGAAGGGCGCGTTTCATGCATCTCATGCTCCGTAACCCCGACGGCATCGACCAGGTAGAAAAGGTCCTTGCTATAGGCATTGGGCGTGACGATGCGGAGTTGCTCGTCCCCGATGGCGCGCACGCCACGCCCCTTCATTTGAGTATAGAGCGCTTCAGACTCCACATCCCGCATGAACATCACCACCTCGATGGGCTTGACATCTGTCCCGGTAGCTACCAGCGTTACGGTGACGGCGATACGGAACTCTTTGTCGTTGCGGAAACGGCGGATGAGTTCGTTACTGTTCCCCGCCGAATATGTAATCTTCTGCACAAACTGCTTGTCGCTTTCCGGCCGGCCAAAAACTTCCTTGGCAATCTGGACGATATTGCTGGCATGCGCATCATTCAGCGCGAAGATAAGTGTCTTGGGAAGATAGTCAAAATTGGGTTCCCGCTGCGGGTCATTGAACATCTCCGTGTACACCGCGTCACGGTACGTCTCGAGAACCAGCTTAATCTGCGAAGGATTGACGATGCTCCGGTTAAGTTCGTTTCCGGTGTAGGTCTTCTCGCCGCTGTTCCTGACATCCTTCACGGTGCCGGTGTAACGGGTGATTTGCTTCACTTCTTCCCCATCCCGGATGGCGCCGCCATCGGTTGTCGCCCTTGTCTTGATGCGGTAAACGCGATAATCGACATTCACGCCATCGGCAATGGAACGGTCCAAGTTGTAGTCAATGACGCGGTTATAGTTGAAAAAAGCTTCCGTCTCCGGCGCCGGAGTGGCCGTTAAACCAATCATGCGTGCGGAGGAGAAATAATCCAGCACGGAACGCCAGGAACCATAAATGGAGCGGTGGCACTCATCCACTATGATAAGGTCGAAGTAGTCTCTGGGCAGGGTGGGATTCTCGGGTAGAGCGATGACCGGCCCAGGAGTATCGTCTCCGTCATAGTGCTCGTCATCATCGGTTTCAACGATATCTTCTCCCTTCAGCAGCGAGAACAGACGCTGGATGGTTGAAATGACGACATTGGTCCCTTGCGGTATTGTCTTGGTTTTCAGGCGTTCCACCGAAAATATCGTATTGAACGCATCCCCATTCTCTGTCAGGCGGAACTTGCCGAATTCGTCTTCGGCCTGCTTCCCCAGATTGTTCCGGTCTACCAGGAACAGCACCCTTCGCATAGGGGTATAAGAGAGGAAGCGGTAGGAAGCCATGCAGGCCGTGTATGTTTTGCCGGCGCCAGTTGCCAACACCATATAGGCACGATTCTGCCCTGCCTTGAAACTCTTCTCCAACGCCGTGATAGCTTCAAACTGACAATCGCGCAGCCCTTTCTTTTTCAGCGTCGGGAGTCCGGCAAACGCGTCCTCAATGCCCAATATCTGACAAATCTCCTTGGGCGTATGAATCCGTTTCATGGGAATATACCCGCCATCGGGGTCCCTATGGTCGCGGAACAACACCACGTGTCCATTGGAGGTATATACCAGTGGAAGGGGCTTGGACCAGGTTTTATAGAACGGCAGCAAAAGACGCGCATAGTTCTCTGCCTGCGAAGTCACCTTGTCGGAAGAGACATCTGTCGTTTCCTTTTTTGCCTCAAGGACGCCAATTGCCATTCCGTTGATGAAGAGAAGATAATCGGCCTCCTTTCCACCTTGGAGTATACCTTCTTCGATGGCAGCTGCGGAAATGTCGGCGGAGTATTCCTCTCGCGAGACAACTTGCCAGCCAGCATCGGCAAACAGCTGGTCTATGAGTACACGCGCTTTTTCCTCTGGCGTCATGGTTCGCATAAGAATGTTTTATCGGAATCTACGAAGTGCAAACTTACAAAAAAATACGCAATGAAGAAACTCTCCTGCTGCTTTTCTATGATTATACAAACAAATAGGGTGGCTGCTAAGTGTTTATGAATCAGTGGGTTGGGGACCAGCCGGGCGCAATGCCCGCTACAGCAGCATCTTGTTGAGGAGCTTTTCCGGCACGTTCCCGGCGTGTTTAAGCACTACGTCCTTCACAAAGGCAAGGGACCCTTCCGGCGAAAGGGACGATTGCAGCGAGCGGGGCTGGAAGCCCGGGAACGGGAAGTCCAGGTCCTCGAAGAGGGCCTCCGGGGAGCAGAAGGAGCTGCGCTGCCAGCCGTTGTAGTGCAAATCTTCTCCGCGATACACGCGCTGGATGTCGCCGGTGACTACGCGCGCCTGGTACTGGAGTTTGGTCATCACGGCATCGGCCGCGCTTTTTTTTACGCCCAGGAGCTTGCGGATATCGGCAATGCTGATGCTCCCCTGCTCCTCCATGAGCGAGAGCACCTGCTGCTCGGAAGAAGATGGTGCCAGCCTGGAGCGGCGCCAATTCATGAGCTCCCGGTACACTTCCACGCTGGCAAAGGCTGCTTTACCGCCCCAGAGGAACTTTCCGTAGGCAATGTCACCGCTCTGCACGCACTCGATTTTCCAGTCCCAGGGGCCCAGGAAATCGTCGTGGAACCAGTTGTCGGGCGAGGTATGGTCCTCTACCGAGAAGCCGGGAATGGGATTCTCAAAAAAGGCGATAATCCCATACTCCAAAATGAGGTCGTGCATGGTCTCCGGACTCAGAACTTCCGGAAGCCATGCACGGCCACTATGTACTGCGATGGACATTTACTTATTCAGGAACTCCTTCACGGCATTTTGGATTTGCGTACTGGCTTCCTTGGTGTAATTGTTTTCAT
>CAMZCW010000172.1 GCA_947305045.1 uncultured Bacteroidales bacterium
TAGGCCGACAGGCGGCCGTAGGCATCTTCGTCGAGGGTAAAACTGCGCCCTCCGATACAAGCGTTAGTAACCTTTTTCATTTTTCAAAAATATTTGTCGATGCAAAGATATGAAAAAATTTCAATACCTTGCAACACAAAGTACCAAAATTTTTGAAATATTTTTGAAAAAAGTTTTCCAAGCTTCGCTTGAAGGGACAAAAATGGATTTCTGATGAATTCTTATTATATTTGCAGACTATGGCAAAGTTTTGGTCGGACATCTTGGTACCATTAGCCATCACGGGAGTGGTGGCGGTGCCGACGCGGGGCGTGGACATCTCCCGTGCGTCGCGTCTGCACGCGTGGGTCCCCATCGCGCAGCAGGACACCCTGGTGCGCAAAGACACTTTGCCGCAGAGGGACACGCTGCCGGATGAAGAGGACTTCTTCCTGTTCGGCGAAGAAGAGAAGCCGGACACCACGCCCAAGATCATGGCGCGGGACACCATGAAGGTCCCGGACAGCCTCCGCCTCACAGACCCGTTCCGCTACCAGTGGTATGTTGCCCTCAAGGACTCCCTCACCCACCGGATTGTGGTGGATTCACTCATCGCGGCGGGAGACTCGCTCCTGTGGCCCCAGATTGACTCCATCTATCTGGCCGATTCCACCGCCGTTGCCAAGGAAGCGTTTGAAAAGTGGTACGCCGGCCTTTCCAAGAGCGAAAAGAGGCGTTACGACTACGAGCACTACAAGCTTCCCGCCCTCATGCACCGGCAGGATTCCATCCGCCACCGGAAAGACTCCATCAAGGCAAGGAGGGACAGCATCATAGAAAACACGCCCCGTATCCTGGAAACGGCCTTCCTGCCGGATTCCATGTACTACAAGCGCCTGGTGTCCTGGCGGCACAACCGTTACAACAACAAGGTGGAAACCTTCGAATGGGACACCACCGCCAACTACCATTTCTACGACTATCCGTTCATGCGGCAGGACGTGGGCGCCACCTGGCTGGGCATGCCCGGATCGGCCGTCCAGAGCTACAACTTCTTCAAAAGGGACCAGGAAGAGACCGTGAGTTTCTATGCACCCTATGAGTCCTGGACGTATACGGCCGACAACCTGCCCATGTTCAACACCAAGACTCCGTACACGGAGTTGGAGTATTACGGCAACCTGTTCAACAGCAGTACGCTCAGTGCCGATTCGTACCGGGTATTCACCACCCAGAACATCCTCCCTTCGCTTAACATTTCCCTGGAAATGAAGCGGCACGGCGGCGCAGGCACCCTCCAGAACGAACAGACCAACAACCGGACCTATTTTGTGACAGGAAACTACCTGGGCAAGAAATACCTGGCCCACGGCGGCATGATTTTCAACAGCATGACCCGCCAGGAAAGCGGCGGTGTGGTGGACAACTTCTGGATCCGGGATACCACGGTGGACGTGCGGGAAATCACGGTGAACCTCTCAGCGGCCTCCAACCGCTACAACAAGCGCACTTTCTTCTACGACCAGAGCTACCGCATTCCGTTCGACTTCATTGAGAAGCTGCGCCACCGGGGAGACTCCACCTGGGTAAAGCCGGATTCCCTTAACACGGACATTACCACCGGTTTCATCGGCACCTCCTCGGAATACACCGTTTATTCCAAGAAGTATGTGGATGAGACCACGTCGGACCTGTCGGCCTTCTATAACGAAATCTACAACATCAACCCCAACAAGAGTACGGACTCGCTGCGGGCCATGCGGCTGGACAACCGCATCTTCGTGCGCCTGCAGCCTTGGAAGGAAGACGCCGTGGTCTCCAAGATTGAAGGCGGCATAGGAGACCGGTACCAGACCTTCTACCATTTTGAGCCGGGCGGCTACCTCAAAAAAACGGAGAACGCGCGCTGGAACACCTTATATACGTATGTGGGCGCGGAAGGCCGGCTCAAGAAGTACCTGGAATGGGACGCCATGGGGCTTTACAATTTTGCCGGCTATGAAGCCAACGACTTCACCGTGCAGGCCAACGCCAAGATCAACCTGTTCCCCTTCCGGCGTCAGCCCAACAGCCCTATTTCCATCGGCGCTCACTTTGAGACCAAACTCAAGGAACCGGGCTTCTACGAACAGCACCTGTATTCCAACCACTACAGTTGGGAAAATGATTTCGGCAAGGTTTCCACCACCCGGGTTACCGGCTCTATAGACATTCCCAAATGGAGGCTCAGCGCATCGGTGGGTTATGCCCTGCTGGCCAATAACATCTACTACGACACCCTGGGCATAGCGCGCCAGAATACCGTGCCGATGAGCGTCCTGTCGGCGTCTCTGCGCAAGGACTTTGTCTTCGGCCCCGTCCATCTGGAGAACAGCGCCCTGTTCCAGGTCTCGTCCAACCAAGACGTGCTCCCGTTACCCACCCTGGCCCTGAACCTTCGCTGGTTCCTGCAGTTTGTGGTGGTGGATCCCAAGACCATGATCATGCAGATTGGCGCCAACACCCGCTATACCACCAAGTGGTATGCACCTTCCTACAATCCGGTGGCGGGCGTTTTCATGAACCAGAAAGAAGAGCTGTATGGCAACTGCCCCGTCTTTGACGTGTTTGTGAACTTCCAGTGGAAGAAGGTTAGCGTCTTCCTCAAAATGGAGAACTTGGGCAAGGGCTGGCCGGCCGAAAGGCACGACTACTTCACCGCCCACCACTATATCCAGACACCGGCAACCCTCAAATTCGGCATTTCCTGGCCCTTCTATCCCATGCTGGGCAAGCAGAAGACTTTGTCCGAACGGGCCAGCAGTTCCGGCTTCGGCGGCTCCTCCGGCGGCTCCGGCGGAGGTCTTTCCGGCGCCCTCCGGGGCATGGGAGGCGGCGACCGATGAAACCTTCCTATAAGACGTATCTGCTAATTGTCCTGGCAGTCCTGGTGCTCCTGCTCATTCCGCGCAAGGAGCATTCGGGAGACCGCGCCGTACGTCCGGAAGACACCCTCCGCTGCATCCTTCCCTGGGCCGGGGCCAATCTGGAAGAGGTCCTGGTGCAGAAATTCACCGGCGACCACGGCCTGGAGGCCACCCTGGAAGTAGCGGCCGATGATGCCAACTATTTGGATTCCCTGCTGGAAGGCACTGCAGACCTGGTTGTAACGGTCCAGGCCGATTCCCTCCCGGAAGGCCTGGTGGCCACCCGCCCCTTCCCGGACGGCACGGTATGGGTACTGCGCAAGGACGAATCCCACGCCCTCATGCTCATGAACCGTTGGATTGGGGAACTCTCCTCCGAATCCCGTTTCCACCAGATTCAGCGGGACTACCAGAAAGGAAAACCCGTCCATCTTACCACCATCAGCAGCTACGACCCGCTGGTGCGGAAGTATGCCGAATCCATCGGCTGGGACTGGCGTTTGTTATCGGCCATTATTTTCCGCGAATCACGCTTCCATCCGGACGCCAACTCGCACAAGGGCGCCATCGGCCTCATGCAGATTAGGAGTAGCCGCTACAGCACGGACACCCTGCTCATTCCGTCCGTAAACCTCTCCGTAGGAACCACCTACCTCAAGCGCCTGCAGAACATGTTCAGCTCCGCCGCGGCCGATACCACCGAGTGCATCAAATTCACCCTGGCAGCCTACAACGCCGGCGAGGGCCGCATCCTTCAGACCATCCAGACGGCGCGCGAAAAAGGGGTGGACGCCACCCGCTGGGACAGCGTGCTCAAAGTGATTCCGGATGTCCCCGGATTCAAGGGCACCCAAACCATAGTTTACGTGGAAGATGTGCTGAATATCTACGCCTTCTACACCCGTTTTTATCCGCTTTAGGCCGAGGGGTGCTCCTTCCGGTACAGTTCCCAGCTGTTGAACAGGTTCTGCCAGATGGCGTAGAGCCCGCCGGCAACGGATGTGACGGGCGTTAAATAATTGTATCCCAACCAAATAAGAAAGCCTGTGTTCTTTTGGCCCAGGGCCTGGCCGGCTGTGATCTTATCCTCACGGTCCTTGCCCATCCTGCGGCCGGAGAAGAACTGCACGAAGCAGCAGAGGATGGAAACGCCCACGATGCCGGCTATGGCCCAGGCGCCCAGACCGCTCAGAAGCAGCGCCCGGGTGGCCAGGATCATGGCCAGGGTAAGTCCCACGCCCCACACGTAGAAGGAATAGGACGCCCAGCGCATGAGGGTGCGCTGCAGCTTATGGGTGGTGTAGCGGATGAGCCAGGCCACAAGGCCGGGAAGGATAAGGATGGGGAAAACCTTTAGTGCAATGTGCCCCACATAGGTCCAGAAGCCCATCTGGGCCGATGGATTCACCAGCGGAATCACCAGCGGAATGAGGAAGGTAGCCGCCACGTTGATGATGACCACGTAGGAGACCGTGTCCGAAAGAGTGCCGCCCAGGCGGTCCGTGATAACGCCTGCGGCTGCGGCCGTGGGACAGATGAAGCAGAGCATGGCGCATTCCAACAGCATGCGGACGTGGCCCGGCTGGAGGAGCATGACGCCTGCCGCCAGGGCCAGGAACAATCCCGTCTGGATGGCCAGCGCCTTAAAATGCCAGTGGGTGATGCGCAGGTCGTGCGGCGAGATTTTTACAAACTGGAAAAACAGCAGGATGGCAATTACCAGCCGCTGTCCCTCACTCACCAGCGGGTGCAGCCGGGGTCCGTATGGATGCAACCCCGGTGAAAAGTGGTAAATAATATATAAGGAAGTACCCAGGACAATGGCCCCGGGAAGCATCCAATCCCTTATGAGAGCAGCCCACTTACGCATAAACACGTATTAATCTGCACAAATATGCAGAGATTTGTGTAAATTTGCAAATTGCCCCAAAAGAGAACATCATTTAAACCATTTATTTATATGAAAAAGACTTTATTGCTTATGTCAACCCTTCTGGCCCTTGCGGCCTGCGCTCCCAAGAGCAAAGCGCCGGCCCTGGACATGGCCAACCTGGATCCTACCACCAGCCCCAAGGAAGACTTCTACCAGTATTCCACCGGCGGATGGCAGAAAAACAACCCGCTCCGTCCGGAATTCTCCCGTTACGGCAGTTTTGACGCCCTCCGTGAACAGGCTCAGGAGAACCTCAACGCCCTCTTCGAGAGCATGACCACCTCCGAAACCGTTCCCGGCACCGTGGAGCAGAAGATCACGGACCTCTACAAGATGGCCCTGGACTCCACCACCCGCAATGAGCTGGGTGCACAGCCCATCCAGAAATACATCGCCGAGATCCAGGCCGTCAAGTCCAAGGACGAACTGGCCACCCTGCTGGGCAAGATGAGCCTTTACGGGGAAGGCGGTTTCTTTG
>CAMZCW010000173.1 GCA_947305045.1 uncultured Bacteroidales bacterium
AAAATGCGATTCTTAGAGGCTTCGAAAAACGGATCCTTTTTCAGCGGCCTCGGCATGAAATCCCACCTTGCCCATTCGGTTCCACTACCTTGCCCGCCGTCAGGCCCCACGCCCTCCCCAGGCCCCGCTCGCTTACTCCCCGGCCACCAGTTTGGCCAGGCGGGGGGAGCCCAGCAGGCGGACCACTCCGTCCCACCAGCGGGTGGGAAGGACGGCGTGCCAGAACACCATGGTCCAGGAGCCGGCGGCCACCACGTAGCGGGCGCGCGGCCTGCGGGAGCGCACGGCCCGGCAAATGGCACGCGTGACCACGGACGGGTGGGAGAACATGGAGCCGGCAAAGGTTTTCCGGACCATCCTCGCCTCCGCCAGGGCCGGCTCCTCATACGCCGTACCCCGTGCGCAGGCCTCCAGGTTATCGGCCGTAATGGCCCCCCAGCCCGTGCGGGTGGCACCCGGCTCGATGAGCACCACCTTCACGCCAAACGGCGCCATCTCAATACGCAGGGCATCGGAAAACGCCTCTACAGCAAACTTGGACACATTGTACCAGCCGCCAAAATACAGGCACGCCTTTCCGCACACGGAAGAAATATTGATGATGCGTCCGTCCCGGCGCTCCCGCATGCCGGGCAGCACCTTCTTGCACAGTGCCGCCAGGCCAAAGAGATTCACTTCCATCTGCCGACGGCCTTCCTCCAGCGAAACGGCTTCGATAGGCCCGAATGAGCCATAGCCGGCGCAATTCACCAGCACATCCACAGGACCTACTATCGCCAAACACGCGTCGATAGCATCTTCGGAAGTCACATCCAGCGCCACGGGCGTAATGCCATACTCCCGCAGCGGCTCCATCCGCTCTACCCGCCGTGCTGCGGCAAACACTTTGTAACCCGCCTTGGCCAGTGCCTGGGCGGCATCGAAGCCCATCCCACTGCTGGCTCCGGTAATAAGAACAGTTTTCATATCAGTGCAGTAAAACGCCGGACCCCGGCTTTTCAAATGGAACTTCAAAACGATCAAGCGCGCCCTTCGTGGGCATGGCAACAGGTAAGCCGCTCATGTGCCCCAGCGCAACGGACAGCATGGCCTCGGTAGGATCCCCCAGCTGAGCGCCGTCGCGCGGGTCGTCATAGGCCTCATAATCGGCAGGAATGCCCTCCGGCATGCTCAGCGTTACGCCATTGCAGTCCGTGTAGCGGGACGCGATGACATACAGGCCCCAGGTTTTGGTATAGCGGAACGCTTCGTCAAAGTTGATATCGGTCTTTTGCTTTTGCAGTTGCTTAAACCAGTTTTCGGCCGTAATCATATAACCCCCGCAGAACTTGCCCATGGTCCGGGTGCCCACCAGCTGCACGTCCATGTAGGGCATGAGTCCGCAGATGAGCGACTCCGAGGCCGACGCACTTTGCCCGGTCACCAGCACCCAGAGGCGTTTGACCCCCGGATTGGCATTGAGCATGTTCAGCATGATTTTTCCGCTGGAGAGCGTGACCTCCATGGTCGGAGCAAAGCGGGTCTCGGTATCCATCTTGGGGCCCAGGATGCTGTTGTAGACATCCATGTTAAAGATCTCTTTCCGCTGGACCACTTCCGGCGGGGCAATCAGGGAAGCAAGAACCTGGCCGGTAATGATATAGCCGCCGGAGTTATAGCGCAGGTCCAGCACCAGCTCCTGGATGCCGTCGGCCTTGAACTGCCGGAAAACGTCCACCAGGTCTTTGCAGGCATCCAGTGTAAAGTCCGTGAAATGCAGATAGCCCACCTTCCGTCCTTTTACCTCCAGCGTCCGGGCCGTGTGTACCGGATTCGCGTACATCTGGACGGCGGTCATGCTGACTACGCTGCCGTTTGCCAATCCCAGCCGGATGGTTTCCGGAAAGTAGTAAATCTTGTTGTTGAGGATCTCCGAATAGTTGCTCATATTGAGCGTTATGCCGTCCACGGTCCGCACTACATCGCCCCGCTTAAGGCCGGCCTTGCGGGCGGGAGAATCGGCATAGGTGAGCGTAATTTCCATCACTACGTCCTCGCTGTCCTTCACGCGCAGCAGCACGAAGTCCAGGCCAAAACTTTTCCCGTTGCCGGTGATACTGCTCTGGAACGGCGTGTAGTCTTCCATAAGCCGGGTCCACTGGTCCACCAGCTTGCCACCCTCCTTGTACCGCAGGGAGGCCACCTTTTCCACCGGGTCCAGGGTATAGTCCCACTCCTCCAGCTCCTTCAACACCTTGTCCCGCCACAGGTAGTAGGGGTTCATGATGTTATAGGCAAACAGGTTGGTGTAATATTGGTCATCCCGCGTGGGGGTGCCGGGCGTAATCTGGGGAGTCGTCTCCTGCTTTTTGCAGGAAAATACCAGCAGCAACGCCGACAGGAAAAATGACAGTCTAAAAATATTTTTTCTCATTCCGATACAAAGATAAGAAAATGAAAATGAGGATGGTAAAGGCCCATAGCGACGAGCCGCCGTACGAGAGCAGGGGCAGGGGAATGCCAATCACGGGCATCAGGCCGACGGTCATGCCCACGTTGATGAACAGGTGCATGAATACGCACGCGGCCACGCAGTAGCCGTAAATGCGCGTGAACTTGCCCCGGCAACTTTCCGCATCCAGTACCAGGCGGGTAATGAGGAAGGTATAAAGGCCAATCACCAGCAGGCAGCCCACAAAGCCCCATTCCTCGCCCACGGTGCAGAAAATGAAGTCCGTAGCCTGCTCCGGCACAAAGCCGAAGGTGGTCTGCGTGCCCTGCAGATAACCCTTCCCGAAGAGACCGCCGGAGCCAATCGCAATCTTGGACTGCAACACATTGTAACCCACCCCGGAAGGGTCCTCCTTGAGCCCCAGCAGCACCTCAATGCGGCTCCGCTGGTGCGGCTGCAGCACGTGCTGGAAAATGTAGTCGGTGGAGAATACCAGCGCTACACCGGCAAGCCACACGCCCAGCGAAATGGCCAGGAAGCGGTCTTTCCGGTCCCAGGCCCACACGGCCAGCACCGGGAGCGCCAGCCCGCACAGGCCCAGCAGCACCCACAGCGGATTCACATCCAGCAGAAAACTCCACGTATAGTGATACGTTTCATGGGCCGATGGCACCCACACGCGGGAAGACAGGAAATCCATGTGCGCCTGCACCCTGTCGCAGAAGTGTTGCAGCACAAACGGGAAAGCCCCCATCACCAGCACAAAGATGCCGCCGTACAGCAGCCGGTCATTGCGTCGTTCTTGGGGCCCCATGTATGCGTTGCACAGCAGGAGCATGGCGGTCATCAGCAGCACCGGCCAGTAGGCGCTCCATCGGAGCGTTCCCACAAAGAGCATGATTACCAGGCCAATGGCCCCCAGCCACCAGCCGGAAAGCCCCTCCCGGTACAGCACAAAGATAAAGCCTGCATACACCAGCGCACTGCCGGTTTCACTCTCGCCGATAATCACCAGCATGGGTACGCCAATGATGAGCACTGCCGTCCAGAAGTCTTTCCAGCGCGTGATGCGGAAGTTTTGCTGGCTCATCACGTAGGCGAGCAGAAGCGAGGTCGATATCTTGGAAATCTCCGCCGGCTGGAAACGGACAGGCCCCAGGTTGAACCACGAGTGCGACCCCTTGACATCCGACGAGACAAAAATCACCAGCACCAGCAATCCCAGCACCGCCGCGTAGAACGGAATGCAGCCGGACTCCCACATGCGCGGCGGAATCAGGTACAGGATGGTTCCCGCCAGCCCCAGCGAGGTAAGAATCCATACAAACTGTTTGCCGGCGCGGGAACTCCAGGACAGCAGGGACCCGGGCTCCGTGCTATGCGTGGCGGCGTAAATATTGAGCCAGCCAATCACCACCAGCACCAGGTAGGTGCCGATGAGCCACCAGTCCACGGACTGCCGGGTATGGGTGCGCCGCTCAGTCATGTTTTACGCGGTCCATCAGGTCGCTTTCCATCATTCTTTTTTCCAACTCCGGCCGGGAAGTTTTGCCTTTGAGGTATTTCTCCGCCATGAGCGAGGCTATGGGCGCAGCGTAGGCCGCCCCAAAGCCGCCATTTTCTACATAGGCCGCCAGGGCAATCTTGGGCTTGTCTTTGGGCGCGAAGCAAATGAACACGGAGTTGTCTGCGCCGCGCGGGTTTTGCGCTGTTCCGGTTTTTCCGCAGATATCCAGCGAGTCCACGTGGGCCACCCGGGCCGTTCCGCCGGCCCCGGCGGGGGCATTCACCGCCAGCCACATGCCCCGGATTACCTTGGGGAAGTGCGTAGTATCTACCAGGGTGTACTGTTTCTCGTAGAAGCGCGGGTCAATCTCCACGCCTTCCGACGCCTTCACAATATGCGGAATATAGTAGTGCCCCCGGTTGGCAATGGTAGCGCAGAGGTTGGCCAGGTGCATGGGCGTTGCCAGAATTTCTCCCTGGCCGATGGAAAGGGACAGCACTGTGGTGGAGTTCCAGCGTCCGCGGCCATAGGAGCGGTTGTAGGTGCGCGAGGACGGGATGCTGCCGGAGAGTTCGGCGGGGAAGTCGCTCCCCAGCTTGCGCCCGAAGCCAAAACTCTTCACGTACTCGTTCCAATGGTCCAGCCCGTCCGCGGGGGAGTCGTATTTGCGGTTATCGACAATATTCTTGAGGACGTAGCAGTAGTAGGCGTTGCAGGACATCATGATGCTCTCTTCCATGTCGATGGGCGAGCGGTGTCCGTGGCAGCCCAGCTTGTGCCCCGCGCCGTAGTGGTAGCCGTGCGAACAAGGGTAGCGCATCTCTGGTCGCAGTACGCCTTCCTGCATGCCGATGAGCGCGTTCACCAGTTTGAACACCGACCCCGGAGGGTAGGAGGCCTGCACGGCGCGGTTGTACATGGGCTTGTAAGGGTTTTTGGCAATCTCGTTATAGTGTTTGCCAATATCGGCAAGCTGTTCCACGTCAATGCCCGGGGACGACACCAGGGCCAGGATTTCACCGGTGGACGGCTCCAGGGCCACTACGGAGCCCACCTTGCCGGCCATGAGCTCCTGCCCATACTGTTGGAGCTGTGCGTCAATGGTGGTGACAATGTTTTTGCCCGGGACGGCTTCCTTGTCCATGGTGCCGTCCTTGAAGGGCTGTTCAATCTGGTTGCGGGCGTTGCGGAGGTAGATGTGGTAGCCTTTCTCCCCGCGGAGGTCCCGCTCTCGCGCGGCTTCAATGCCCGTCATGCCGGCATAGTCGCCGCTGCGGTATTCGCCGGGATGGCGCTCCATGTAGCG
>CAMZCW010000174.1 GCA_947305045.1 uncultured Bacteroidales bacterium
GTCCGTCTGCACGTGAGCTTCCCGCTCATCGCAGAAACCCAGTATCGTGCCATCTTCACCGCCACCGCAGAACTCCAGAAGGAAGGCCTGCACCCGCATCCGGAAATCATGATCCCCGTGACCATCAGCGCCCGTGAGCTCAGCTTCCAGAAGGTGATCTGCGACCGCATCAAGGCAGAGGTAGAGGCCAAGTCCGCTCAATTGATTGACTACCAGTTCGGTACCATGATCGAGATCCCTCGCGCTGCCCTCACGGCAGACCGCATGGCCCGCGCTGCAGAATTCTTCAGCTTCGGTACCAACGACCTCACTCAGATGACCTTCGGCTTCAGCCGTGACGATATCGGCACCTTCATGGGTGACTACCTCGGCAACAAGATCCTGGACGGCGACCCGTTCCAGCACATTGACCAGAAGGCCGTTGGCCAGCTGGTGAAGATTGGCGTGGACAAGGGCCGCAGCAAGCGCCCCGGCCTCACCTGCGGTATCTGCGGTGAGCACGGCGGTGACCCCGAGTCCATCTTCTTCTTCAACACCATCGGCATTGACTACGTGTCCTGCAGCCCGTTCCGCGTGCCCATCGCCCGCCTCGCAGCTGCCCAGGCCCAGATTAGCCAGGCCAAGTAAGGCTACGCGCCACAGCAAAAAAGTTGCGACCCTCTTTTCGGGGGCCGCAATTTTTTTTTGTTCTGGCCGCGATTGCAGGCGGAGTGGTGCGTAGGGCCGATTTTTTGCAATCACGGCTGGGGAAACGGCCATTTGGGCCCCAACGCTTGCCGCGATTGCAGCTGGATCGCGCCAGAGGGCCGATTTTTTGCAATCGCGGCCGGGCATGAGGGGAAGGAACAGCTGGGGGAGCGTTTAAGTGCGAAAACGTGGCAACAGCGGACCAAAAGGTCCGCCAGCGCTACGTTTTAGGCCTTTTTCGTGCCCGTGGAGTGCCCGTGGCGTGCCCTTGTAGCGCCTTGGAGTGCTGGGAGCCCCCGTTACAGCAGCTTGGCGGCAATGTCGGAGAGGGGAGAGCGTTCGCCTTTGCGGAGGAAGACGTGCTCGAAGAGGGGCTGGCCAAACATTTTCTCGCCCAGGTGGGTGAGGCCGTTGGACCACTGGTCCAGGTAGGGCTGGTCTATCTGGAAGACATCTCCGGTGAAGACCATCTTGGTGCCCTCCCCGGCGCGGGTGATGATGGTTTTTACCTCGTGCGGGGTGAGGTTCTGGGCCTCATCCACAATGAAATACACCTTGCCCAGGGAGCGGCCGCGGATATAGGCCAGGGGGGAAATCAAAAGTCGCTCGTCCTTGAGCATGGCCTCAATCTTCAGGGCCTGTTTGCTGCCCGGCTTGAAGCAGCGCTTAATCACGTCCAGGTTGTCCATGAGCGGCTGCACATACGGGCCCATCTTGCTCTTCTGGTCTCCGGGCAAAAAGCCGATATCCTGGCCGCCCAGCACCACGGTGGGCCGACTCAGAATAATCTGGTCATAGTCTTCTGCCTGCTCCAGCGCGGCTGCCAGGGCCAGCAGCGTTTTGCCCGTTCCGGCGCCGCCGGTAAGCGACACCAGCGGAATGGCCGGGTTCAGGCAGGCGTCCAGCGCAAATTTCTGTTCGTCGTTCCGGGGCCGGATGCCGTAGGCCGTGTGCGCCCGTACCAGGGCAATCACGCCCCGTGCGTCATCGTATCGGCCGCAAACCGTTTCTCCTCCCAGGGAGAACTTGTACAGCTGGTTGGGCCGGGGCTCCTTGGAAGCAACCTCCTTCCATGGCAGGCAGTTGTCCTGCCCGTAGGCCAGCCGCTGCACGGCCTCTGACGATGCTTCTACCACAACCACTTCACGCTCAAGGCTTTCCATGACCTCATTGTCCACCCGGCCGCGCAAGTAATCCTGTGCTTCCATGCCGGCCGCCTTGGCCTTTAAGCGCAAATTGATGTCCTTGGTCACCAGCGCCACAAACTGGCCGGGATGCTGGTCCCGTACCCACATGGCTGTGGAGAGAATCCGGTGGTCCTGGATATCGTCCCGGAAAAGGTCCTGAAACTCCGGTGCAAAGGGATGGTTGGGCTCAATCTTGATGTATCCGAGCTTGCCGCCCAGCGGAACGCCGCGCGGCCCAAACGCCTGTTTGTCCGTGAGTTTGTTGATGTCCCGCATAAAGGCCCGCGCATTGAACGACAACGCGTCATTGCCCTTTTTAAACTTGTCCAGTTCCTCAATGACGGCAATGGGAATCACAATGTCGTTGTCCTGGAAATGCCGCACGCTTTTGTAGTCATGCAGGATGATGTTGGTGTCAAGAACAAAGATTTTAGCCATTAATCTTCTCCTTCCAGCGTATTTAACAGAGACTCAAGGATTTGCGGAATTTCTACGGCTTCCGTCAGCCGCACGGAAGAGCGTCCGGGCACGGGATGGCCCAGCGGGAAGTAAACAACGTCTTGCAGAATGAGTTCTGCATCTACATAGTCATAGTCGATATCGGCAATTTGCAGTACCACGCCCGGCACTTCGCTGAAGAGCACCCGCACCTGGGAGTTTTCTCCATACGCCTTGCACACGCCCCGGGTGCTTACGTCTGCGCCCGTACCGCCGGCAGCCATTTTGCGCAGGCAGGTCATGAGGCCGCCGTCCCCGACCGTTGTGCCCGCCTTAACCACGCCGTCTTCCACCAGTTCCCGCACAACCTCGTAACAATCAATGAAATAGTCTGCATCCGAGATGTCCGGCGCGGTACTGGGCTGAGCCCCCACCGCCTGCGCCAGCGCACTGCCGCCCAGCCGGTAATCGCAAGGGTCGAAGGGAATGTACAGCAGCCAGTCACTCTTTTCCGGCAGGAAGGTGGCCGATGCCTTGCGCCTCCGGGAAATGCGCGGATTGATGGTGCGGAACGGCAGTTCCCGCAGGAGCGTGGCTTCTTCCCCCTCCGGGGCATCTTCCTCCGCCACGGTGCTTGCCTTGAAACTCACGGAAGGCAAGCCGCTGCAAAGGCTGTATTTGTCGATTCGCACCCCCAGTGCATCCAGGTAGTCGCAGGCACTTTCCACGGAGAGATAAAACGCGGCGGCGTCTCCCAGCTGCCTGCAACTCCACTTCCAGTCTGCCTTGAGGGTAAGGTCCCCCAGGCGGAAGTGACCGGCCATCCAGATGGCGTCCACGAGGGCCTGCGCCACCTTGCCGGCGGTATAAGACGCGGCAAAAGGCAGGGGCAAAGACCGCTTTTCCGGAATGGCCTTGGCATAAGTGGCGATGGAACTCTCCTTGAACTGGAAGTTGTCCGGCTTCAGATCCAGGGTTTCGTCCGCCAGGGTTTCCGGATCCCCGTCCGGCTCCAGCGGAGCCTCCAGGGTGCATTCCCGCAGCATGCGTTCCGGCGACAGTGTCATTTGTACACCATCTATTATATAGTTGCTATGAAGCAAATCTGCCATGCTTCAAAATTACATAAAAAATGGCAGAACTACAAACGCGCTTTTTTTGTATATTTGCGAAGTAATGGAAGTAAGTTATTCAGAAGCAGAGTATCTGCGGCTTGTTCAGGACATTTTCCGCAGGTTCCCGTCGGTGCAGAAAGACGGCTTTACTCCGGGTGCCTACAAACCCGGGCTGGAGCGTATGCTTGCCTTTGATGAGGCCCTGGGTTTCCCTTCGCGCCGCTTCCGCAGCGTCCATGTGGCCGGTACCAACGGCAAGGGGTCGGTAGCCAATATGCTGGCATCGGCCTGTACCTCTTCCGGCCTCAGGACCGGCTTGTTCACCTCGCCGCACCTGATAGACTTCCGTGAGCGCATGTGCGTAAACGGGGAACTCATCCCCAAAGAGTACGTTTTTTCCTTCCTCTCGGGGTGGATGAACTGGATTATTGCGCACGGACTTTCTTTCTTTGAGATTACTACCGGCCTGGCTTTCAGTTGGTTTGCCGCGCAGGAGGTGGATATCGCCATTATCGAAACCGGCCTGGGCGGGCGCCTGGACTCCACCAATATCCTGGAGCAGCCGGAGATGGCCATTGTTACGTCTATCGGCCTGGATCACTGCGGCTTGCTGGGCAATACGCTGCAGGAAATCGCAGCGGAGAAGGCCGGCATTTTCAAGAAAGGCGTGCCGGCGCTGGTAGGGGAGCGCGAGGAGGCAACCGCTTCCGTTTTTGACGGGAAGGCCCGGAAGTTCTGCCCGCTCACCTATGCCAACGAAATCCAACCCTCCCTGTGGCCCCGTCATGCGCAGATGCTCAGGCAGATGGACCTGCAGGCCAAGGTGCAGGAGAAGAACCTCCGGACGGTCCTTGCCGCCGTGGACATCCTCCGGGAGCAGGAAGCGTTTGAGCTGCTCCGCAACGACGCCGCCGTCACGGACGGCATTCTCCATACGGCCCGCAACATGCATTTTCATGGCCGATGGGAACGCCTCTCCACCCAGCCGTACGTCATAGCAGATATCGGCCATAACGCCCATGCGCTGGAGCACAACTTCCAGCAGCTGCAGGAAATGATAGACAGAGGCTTCTATTCTTCGCTCATCGTGGTGTACGGGATCATGGCGGACAAAGACCTGGATGCCATTTTGCCGCTCATGCCGGAGAATGCCACCTATATTTTTACGGCCCCGGATACGCCCCGCGCCATGCACTCGGACGAGATTTTGCGCCGATTCAATGCATTCCGGGCTCCGCAAAGGCCGCGTGCATATGCCTTTACCTCCGTGCGACATGCCGTGCAAATGGCTGTTCAGCTGGCCCATAACCTCTCCAGGCAGCTGAGCCGCAGTGCTACGGCAGAAGCTCCCGCTCAGCCGCTCATCTACATTGGCGGCAGCACTTTTGTGGTGGCGGAGGCGCTCCCATTGTTTAAATAGGTACAGAACTTGTTCTTGTTCCTTATCGGACCAAAGCATGCGATATTATGAGGAAAATTGGATTAACCTGTATGCTGGCGCTGTTGGCCGGCATCGTTGCTATAGCGCAGCCCATGAATGAAGAATACCGTTTAACCTCCCTTTGGAAAAAATACGGCGCTGCCCGGAAGGCGGACAGGCCGCAGCTGGAGGCCCAGCTCCTCTCGCAAATCAAGGAGGAGGCCCTCCAGCAGCATTTCCCGCTGGACTTTTACGATGCTGCTACGCTGTATGTGAGCACCGTCCAGCGGCGGGACTGGAAGCAGCGGGATGCCTTGAACAAGGCTCTGGAGGAGGAGATAGCCGCCTTTGACGAGCC
>CAMZCW010000175.1 GCA_947305045.1 uncultured Bacteroidales bacterium
GAAAGGAAATCCACGGCCGCCAGGAAGTCCTCCGTATTGATGTCAGGTGACGCCATCCTGCGGGGTTCACCGCCGGATTCGCCGGTAAAGGAGGGATCAAAGGCGATCGTGAGGAACCCTCTCTCGGCCATATGCTGGGCATAGATGCCGGCCGTCTGCTCCTTCACTGCGCCAAAAGGACCGCTCACGGCAATAGCCGCCAGCTTGCCTTCAGCGTTCTTCGGAACATACATATCCGCGGCCAGTTCAATGCCAAAACGGTTGTGGAAAGTGACTTTGCTGTGATTGACCAGTTCCGATTTCGGGAAAGTCTTGTCCCATTCCTGGGTGAGATTCAGGGTGTTCATATTCTTGTTCTGGTTGCAGCCCAGCAGCAACATCGCTGCAAGGGCTATGGTTACGGTTTGTTTCATGGTGCAAAGGTACGGCAAGGTTTCCAGGTTCTTGTACAAATATTGGCTGATTATATACCAATTTCGCAGATTTTGTTATCTTTGCAGGGTTATGAAGAAGATTCTGAAGGTCGATAATCCTAATGTCTATGCAGCGTATGTAGGTGCTCCGGTGCTACATCCACAGCTGGCGCTCATCAGTTATGACGAGGTGTCGCCGTTCCGCAACAGCCTGAACAATTACGGCGTTTACGGCCTTTTCATTCAGCAGCAATTCCCTAAATATTTGTCCTACGGCACCAAATCCATTCTGGTCGGTGACAGCTCCATCATTGCCGTTGCGCCCGGACAGATTGGCGGCGGAGAAGACAACGGAACGCCCCTGTACATCAACGGATGGGCGTTGCTCTGGTCTCCGGAACTTTATATACCAGAAAACCCGTTTTTCTCCTATTTCGACACGGACTGGCTCCGTATGGAACCCAAGGAATGGGAACGGATATCGCTTCTCCTGGTCACGATGCGAAAGGAAATGCAGGAGAGCCAGGACTTGCCTTTCCTCAGGAGAATCCTTACCAGTTACCTTCAATTGATTCTGGACTACTGCCAGCGCATTTACCTGCGCCAGCTTACCGAAAAGGAAAGCGGCGAAAGCGACATCCTCAAACGCTTCCACCGCCTGCTGGTGGATTATTTCTCCAAGGGACTTCAGCACGAAAAGGGCCTCCCGACAGTTGCCTGGTGTGCCAGCGAACTGGCTTATTCTGCCCGCTATTTCGGCGATATGATTCACCAGGCTACCGGCGGCACAGCCATCGGCTATATCCATACCTTCGTTATCGACCAGGCCAAGACTTTCTTGATGAAAGGGCTCAGTGTTGGAGAAGTAGCCGATTTGCTTGGGTTTGAATATCCACACCATTTCAGCCGCCTGTTCAAGAAGATGACCGGAATGACTCCTACAGCGTTTCCGGGAGAATAAATCGGTGAGACGAACCACCGGGAAAGGCCATCACCGTGCATGCTTTAACGCGTTTTGGGCCCAAAACGCGTTGTGCCGTGCATGGCTGGCGCTGGTCGGTGGCGCTTATTATTCCGGAAAGATTCACTACATTTGTATGAATGAACCAGCGGACGTACATAGCCATCGACCTCAAGTCCTTCTACGCATCGGTAGAGTGCGTGGAACGGGGACTGGACCCGCTGCAGGCCCGTCTGGTGGTGGCCGATGACTCCCGCACGGACAAAACCATCTGCCTGGCGGTGTCTCCCGCCCTCAAGGCGTATGGCATTTCCGGGCGCCCGCGTTTGTTTGAAGTGAAGCAGCGGATTGCCCAGCTCAAACGGGAGAATCCCCGGCTGGAACTGGACTTCATTACCGCTAAGCCGCGCATGGCTAAGTACCTGGAAGTCAGCGGTCAAGTGTACAGCGTGTACCTTCGCTACATTGCCCCGGAAGACATCCATGTGTACTCTATTGACGAGGTTTTTATCGACGCCACGGAATACCTCCGGATGTATAGCGTCGATGCCCATACGCTCGCGATGCGCCTCATCCAGGAAGTGCTCCGGGAGACGGGCGTTACGGCAACGGCGGGCATCGGCCCCAATCTGTACCTGGCTAAGGTGGCGATGGATATTGAGGCCAAGCACAGGCAGTCCGATAAAGACGGTGTACGCATAGCGGAACTTTCGGAACGGAGTTATCGGGAAAGATACTGGACCCACAAGCCCCTGACGGACTTTTGGCGCATCGGCCATGGCACAGAAGCGCGGCTCGCGAGTGCCGGCATGTTTACCCTGGGCGACGTAGCGCGGATGTCCCTGAACAACGAAGAGGTCCTGTATAAGCTCTTCGGCATTAATGCGGAGCTCCTGATTGACCACGCCTGGGGCTGGGAACCCTGCACCATGGCCGATATCAAGCGCTACCGGCCCAGCGCCAGCAGCCTTTCCAGCGGGCAGGTGCTCATGGAGCCGTATTCCTTTGAGAAGGCCCGGACCATTGTGCGGGAAATGACGGATTTGCTGTCGCTGGATCTGGTGGACAAGCGGCTGGTCACCACCCAGCTTGTGCTGCATGTAGGCTACGAAGCCGGCAAGGGAAACGGCCCCATGGTGAAGGACTGGTACGGGCGCCCTACACCCAAGCCGGCGCATGGTTCCGTGAACCTTCCGTTTGCCACATCGGCTACCTCCATCCTGCTTCGTTCCATGATGGAGTTGTACGATAGAATTGTGGACAGAAGGCTCTTTGTCAGACGCGTTTACGTTGTGGCATCTCAAGTAAAGCGGGAAGAGGAAGTGGATGGGCTCCAAATGAGTCTTTTTGACGATGTAACAGACACTTCCCGGGAGCGCCGACAGCAGGAAGCCATCCTGGAAATCCGGCGGAAATTCGGGAAAAATGCCATCCTGAAAGGGATGAATTTTGAGGAGGGCGCCACCACCCGCGACCGCAACCAGCAGATAGGAGGACACCACGAATGAGTACACCCTACGACGACATCATCCACCTGGAGCATCCTACCTCCACCAAACACCCCCGCATGGCCCGTCTGGACCGTGCCGCCCAGTTCGCTCCCTTCGCCGCCCTGAAAGGCTACGAGGAAGTCATTGAAGAGAACCGCGAGAAAAACGAGGAGAATTATTAGCCATGCACGGTGGTGGCTTCTCCCGGTCCGGTGATTTGTCTTAAAAAAACACCACCAACCTGCGCCGTTGACCCTACTGACCTGCGCCGTTGGGACCGCCAGCGGCGCAGTTTTTGGGCAAAACGTAGCAGTGGCGGTCCGAAAGGTCCGCCAGGGGAGCAGTTTGGCCGGAAAACGTAGCGGTGGCGGGACTTCCAGTGGGATATCGGCCATACCTGGCGATAAAAAGCGTGTTTTTCCACAAAAAATGATTATCTTTGTATGATTTAAAAGAACCAAAATTTTTATCCAACAAATATGAAAGATTCTATCATTATCCTTTGTGGTGGTGGCCCGGCTCCGGGCATGAACACCGTGGTTATGTCTGTAGCTAAGACCTTCCTTAGCAATGGTTATCGTGTTATTGGCCTGCATGGCGGTTACAGCGGCCTGTTCTCCCAGACCCCGCGCACGGAAGACATCGACTTCTTCAAGGCAGACGCCTACTTCAACCGGGGCGGCAGCTACCTCCAGATGAGCCGCTTCAAACCCACCGACAAGGACTTTGAGGAAAACTTCAACCTGAGCCTGTTCCAGGACAACAACATCAAGCTGCTGGTCACCGTGGGCGGCGACGACACCGCCTCCACCGCCAACCGCATTGCCAAGTTCCTGGAAGCCAAGCAGTATCCCATCAAGAACATCCACGTGCCCAAGACCATCGACAACGACCTTCCGCTGCCGCAGAACACCCCGACCTTCGGCTTCAACAGCGCCAAGGATGAGGGTGCCCACCTGGCCCGCACCGTGTATGAGGATGCCCGCACCAGCGGCAACTGGCTCATCATCAGCGCCATGGGCCGCAGCGCCGGTCACCTGGCCCTGGGTATCGGCGAGGCCACGCACTGCCCGATGACCATCATCCCCGAGATGTTCAACAAGACCGGCATCAGCCTGGACAAGATCGTCAAGCTCGCCCTCTCCGCCATCCTGAAGCGCAAGCTCCTGGGCATCGGCTACGGCACCGTCGTCGTCGCCGAGGGCGTCTTCCACGACCTGGATCCGCAGGAAATCAAGAACGCCGGCGTGTCCATGACCTATGACGAGCACGGCCATCCGGAGCTCGGTAAAATCTCCAAGGCTGTGCTGTTCAACGACATCCTGGAGAAGGAATTCAAGAAAATCGGCCTTAAGGTGAAGACCCGTCCGGTGGAGATTGGCTACGATGTCCGCTGCCAGGATCCTATCGGCTTTGACCTTACCTACTGCACGGAGCTGGCCATGGGCGCCTATGAGCTCTTTGCAAAAGGCGAGACCGGCTGCATGGTGTATGTGGATGCCTTCGGCACCGCCCACCCGCTGTACCTGAAAGACCTGCAGCAGGCCGACGGAAAAATCCCTCCGCGCCGCGTCGCCATTGACGGTGGTACCGCCCAGAACTACTTCAACCACATCTGCCACTTCATCACGCCGGCGGACTATGAAGCCGCCAAGAAGTACGTCGCCAATCCGGCCGACTACGACTTCAAGAAGATCTTGAACTGGTAGTATGAAAAAAATTATTTACCAGGTACTTCCCAGACTCTGGGGCAACGGTAAATTTTCTTCCATCGACACCGGGTCCTTCCAGTATTGGAAAGGGCTCGGTGCCCATTATGTATGGTACACCGGCCTCATCCGGCATGCCAGCGCCAGCTCGGGAGAAAAGGTGGTGAAAGGGGAGGCCGGAAGCCCGTATGCCATTACCGACTATTACGACGTCAATCCATACATGGCCAATATCCCGGAGCGGCGGATGGAAGAGTTCGAGGACCTGGTGAGGCGCACGCACGAGGCCGGCCTCAAGTGCATCATCGACTTTGTGCCCAATCACGTGGCCCGCGAATACAAGGGAACGCTGGGTATCGGGGACGATAAAACCGTGCACTGGGCCCCTGAGAACGACTTTTTCTACTATCCGGGAGAGGCCCTGCAACTGCCGCTCAATCCCCAAGGGTATGAGGAAATGCCTGCCAAGGCTTCCGGCAACGCTTTTACATCGGCCCCGGACATTAACGACTGGTGGGAAACCGTCAAAATCAACTACTGCGACTTCCACAGCGGAACCTGGGATAAAATGCTGGATATCGTGCGTTTCTGGGCTGCCAAAGGCGTGGACGGCTTCCGCT
>CAMZCW010000176.1 GCA_947305045.1 uncultured Bacteroidales bacterium
CAGGACCCTTCCGTGGGCGTGGTGATGTACGGCCCGCTGGTTATGGCGCAAGCGCTTGGTACAGAAGGATTTGTTGCACCGCAGCCTGTCTCCGACCCTACCAGGTACAACGACTATTATACCTATGATTACCATATCCCCGCCAGCATTCCGGCTTTTGCCCCGCTTCCGGAGTCTTTCGAGGGATTGCGGCCGCTTTTCTCCATCCACGAGGAACGCTATGCCGTGTATTGGCTGTTAAATGGAAATGATTGGAAATAAGAGTGTTACTAAAAATCGCCTGTGTAATAGTGCGCAGACGATTTTGCCTAAACAATTATAACAGAATGAATTACATTTTACGGCTCTTTGCCTTGACGGCGTTTGCAGGGATTGCTGCGTGCAGCACGCCGGCCTCCTTTGTGGACGAGGCACTGGAAACATGTACAACCAAGGTGCTCCGTACGCAGGAGCGGCTGGGAACGGACTACCAGCAGTCGCCGCGGAACATGGCCCCCGGTGATTCCCTGTGGCACCAGACGGCGGTGTGCCAGGAAAACTGGACCATGGGCTTCTGGCCGGGCATCCTGTGGTATGCCTATGAAGCCTCCGGCAACGAAGCCCTGCTGGAGCCGGCCCGCGGGTACACCGAAGCCCTGCGTTTCATTGCCGGGCAGCCGGCCTACGACCACGACATCGGCTTTATCATGTTTCCCTCCTTCGGTAACGGTTACAGGCTTACCGGAGATCCTTCTTACAAGGAGGCGGTCCTCTCAACGGCCGCCCGTCTGGCAGAACTGTTCAATCCGGCTGTGGGCACCATCCTGAGCTGGCCGCGCGAAGTGCCTCATTTTGGTGGTCACAACACCATCATGGACAACATGCTCAACCTGGAAACCCTGCTTTGGGCGGCGGAAAACGGGGGAGACCCGGCCTGGAAGGATATTGCCATCATGCACGCCGACACCACCCTGCGCTACAACTTCCGTCCGGACGGAACTTCCTATCACGTCGCCGTTTACGACCCGGAGACGGGAGCGCACAAATACAGCTGCACACACCAGGGCTACGCCGACGATTCCATGTGGGCCCGTGGCCAGGCGTGGGGCATTTACGGCTTCACCATGGTGTACCGCTTCACCCGTGAGCCGCGCTTCCTGGCGTTTGCGCAGCGGATTGCCGATGTATACCTTTCCAAACTCCCGGAGGATAAAGTGCCGTACTGGGACTTCTCGGACCCGGCCATTCCCGATGCGCCCCGCGACGCTTCGGCGGCGGCCGTGGTGGCATCGGCCCTGCTGGAACTGTCCACGTACACGGACGGGAAGTACCGTGACGATGCCGAGGCCATGCTGCGTTCCTTGTGGGAAAATTACCGGGCGCCGGAAAACGTGGAGGCCATCCTCCTGCATTCCACCGGCCATCATCCCGCCGGCAGCGAGATTGACTACAGCATCGTTTATGCCGATTATTACTTCCTGGAAGCCCTCCTTAGACTGAAGGCCCTATGATGAAACGTTTCTTCCTTTCCGTGGCGCTGCTGGCACTCTTGGTGCCCGCGTATGCGCAGTACAAGATGGCCGGCCCCTATGAGGTGGTGGCCCGTGACGGCGCCTTCCGCCAGAGCAAGGGCGGCAGCGAACGCGACATGAAAGCCGCCTGGGATATGGCTGCGGCAGGGGAAGTGGCTCCGGCACTGGAAATTATCAACGCCTACGCCGGCACCCTTCAGCGTTTTGACGGCCATGATGCAGCCCTTTGCACCATCCAGGCTTACTGGCTGCTGCGGGCCATGATCATTCTGAAGAAGCACCAGACGCCCGCCTGGGCGGACATGGTGAGGCGTGCGTTCCTGCCCACCATCGACAAGTTTGAGGCCGACAGTCCCTATGCCAACGGCAACTGGGGCGCCATTGTGAACCGCTGTCGGATGGCATCGGCTATTTTCCTGGAGGACAAGGATTTGTATGCTGCTTCGGTGGATTATTTCCTGCATGGCAACGACAATGGCTCCTTGCCCAACTACGTTGGTGAAACCGGCCAGTGTCAGGAAACCGGCCGCGACCAGGGCCATGCCCAATTGGGCCTTGGCGCACTTTGTGACATTTGCGAGATGGCCTGGGAGCAGGGCGATGACCTTTGGGGAGCGCTGGACAACCGCATGCTCAAAGGCATTGAATATACGGCCAAGTACAACCTTGGCTACGAGGTCCCTTTTGAAACCTGGACAGACTGCACCGGCCTGTACAATGACTGGACCGAACCCGGAGAAATGGGCCGGGGCCGCATACGTTGCATTTACGACCTCCCGTACAACCACTTTGTGAAGCGTAAAGGGCTCAAGATGCCCTATACCAAACGGGTGCTCTCTTTGCAGAAAAAAGCCATCAAGCAAGGGGCACTTACACGCAATCCGGAGGCCGACCAATTCTCGGTACCGGGCGTGAAGGAAGGGGCTAGGTTGCACAGTATTTTCACCTATCCGGCTCCTGCGGGCGCTCCGCTCAAGGACGATTATGCGGTCTATCTCCAGCCACGCGGCTCCAAGGAATGGACCCGGATAGACACGTACATGGCCAAGGTGAATGCCCCGCAGGCGGACGGCAGTCATGCCATCTCCGAGATTTCCTACTGTTTCTTTGACTTTACGGGCGATGTGAATGTAAAGGTGGTCTGCAAGAAGAAAAAGTTCTCCCAGGCGCGCATCCGCCCGGACTACCGGGGCGTGATTGCCCAGGTGCAGAACGACTCCACCGTGAAATTCCTCCTGTTCCAGCCGGAAAACGTGAGCGTGGAATTTGACGGCAATATCACGGACAACCTCCTGGTATTCACTTCCAAACCGCCTGTGTCCAAAGACGATGCCGCCCGCGAGGCTGCGGCCCAGGGCCGCGCGTTTGTCGCTTACGAGCCCGGACTGTATACGCAGGAGCGGATAGACGTCCCCTCGAATACCACGGTTTATTTGGAAGGTGGCAGCTATTTTACCGGGACCTTTGCTATAGAGGATGCGGAAAATGTGCGCATCCTGGGCCGTGGTGTCGCCCGGCCGGCACGGGGCTATGAAGGCTGCCACGTGTATCGTTCCCGGAATGTGCGCGTAGAGGGTATGATTCTGAATACCTGCCCTATAGGTGAGTCTTCCGGGGTGACGCTTTACGATGTCCGCTCCATCTCGCACCCGCAGTGGGGGGATGGCCTGAACGTATTCGGCGGCTCCTCGGATATTCTCTTCGACCGCGTTTTCTGCCGCAATAGCGACGACTGCACGACGGTCTATGCCACCCGCAAGGGTTTCTCCGGCTCTGTCCGGAATGTACGCATGACCAATTCCACCCTTTGGGCCGACGTAGCCCATCCCATCATGATCGGCCTGCATGGCAATCCGGCGGTAGGCGATGTCATTGAAGGCTTGCGTTACGACAATATCGACATCCTTTGCCAGAGCGAGCCGCAGATTGAATACCAGGGCGCCATGGCCATCAATTGCGGCGATGGGAACACGGTGAAAGAGGTGCTTTTTGACAATATCCGCATCGAGCAAATCCGGCAGGGAAGTATCCTGCAGGTGCGGGTGGGGTGGAACAGCAAGTACTGTACGGCGCCCGGCGCCGGCGTAGAGGATGTTACGTTCCGGCTTATCCGGTACTATGGCGCCCCGGCCGGTATGTCCGTTATAGCGGGCTACGATGCAGCCCATGCTGTGCGGAACGTTACCTTTGAGGATTTCCGGATCAATGGCCGGGTGCTGTATCCGGATATGCCCGGAAAGCCCCGCTGGTACTCCACGGCAGACTATGTGCCTATGTATGTGGGGTCGCATGTGGAGAACCTCATTTTTACGGAATAAACTATGAAAAAACTACTTTTGCTTCTATTTTTTGCGGTCTCATGTTCCAGGGTGATTGTAGTTGAGAATCCCCTGGATGTGGACCGTTCCGGTGAGATGGTAGCATGCCCGGCCCCGGCCGGGAACTACCGTCTTGTGGATGCCCAAGGGCAGGAAGTGCCCTATCAGATAACCCATGACGGGCAGCTCATTTTTCAGGCTTCTGTTCCGGCCCTGGGTAAAGTGGAATACCGTTTGCTGCGCGGCACCCCGGCACCCGTAGATACCGTGGCCGTGGGCTCCCTGCGTCCGGACCGTCTGGACGATATCATCTGGGAGAACGACCGCTCCGGCTGGCGGATGTATGGACCCGGCACCCATGCGGCTGGGCAAAAGGCGTTTGGGTACGATGTGTTCACCAAAAGCGTCCCGTATCCGGTGATGAAGGATCGCTTTGACAAGGACCACAATCCCGCGTCGTGGGAGCAGATAGCCGCTTGGCGCGAGCAAGGGTTGGATGCCCGGGCGGACAGCTTGCTGCACGCCATCTCCTTCCATGTAGACCATGGGGATGGAATGGATGTGTATACGGTGGGAGCGTCGCTGGGTTGCGGCACGGCCGCTTTACTGGACAGTGCGGGCCGGCTGGATTTTCCCTGGTGCTGGGAGCGATATACAATCCTGGACAACGGACCGCTCCGTTTCCGGGTGAAGGTGGTGATGGACGGCGGACAGGAAACCCGTATCATCACCTGCGACGCCGGAAGCTGGTTCAACACCGTTGAGCTGGATTACGCTGCCCTTTCGAGCACCTATTCTGTCATTTCGAGCGAAGCCGCAGGCGTAGTCGAGAAATCTATTCCCATCGCCGCAGGCATCGTCCTGCATGACTCCCATCCGGACGCCTATGTGAGCGGTCCGGGCTATATCGGCTATGCAGACCTGGGCGACCCCAATCCCGGGACCAACGGCGAGATTTACTGCGGTGTGGCCCTGCCCGGAGCAGGGGAGGCCCGCGTAGAACAGGGGCATATCCTGTTACCATCGACCTGGGAGCCCGGTTTTACCTACTGGTTTGGCAGTAGCTGGTCCAAAGGAGGCATCCCTTCTTTATCGGCCTGGAGTGAACTGCTTGAAAGGGAGGTCCGGCTTCGCGAGAATCCGCTCAAAATTTCTTTCCGATAGATTTTTCCGTTACCGTGCACGGAAATCGAAAATTATTGTTATCTTTGTGGGACATGCTACGTAATTATTACAACTAACTTATAAAATCTTATGACAAATCTTTTCTCTCTGGAAGGCAAAAATGCCTGGATCACCGGTGCTTCTTACGGTATTGGTTTCAACATTGCCAAGG
>CAMZCW010000177.1 GCA_947305045.1 uncultured Bacteroidales bacterium
GCGAAGTCAGCGATATCCTGCTGGAGCAGCTCAAGGACATGAACAGCGATCTCCATTTTGAGGAGATTGGCAAGGCCCTGCAGGTGAGTGACGGTGTGGTGCGTATCTATGGCCTGCACCATGCGGAGGCCGGCGAGCTGCTGGACTGCGGCAACGGTGTCATGGCCGTGGTGATGAACCTGGAGACGGACAATGTGGGCGCCGTGATGATGGGCCCCACGGACCTGGTGAAGGAAGGCATGGTGGTGCGCCGTACCGGCCGCATTGCTTCCGTGGCCGTGAACGATAAGTTGCTGGGCCGTGTGATAGATCCGCTGGGCAATCCGCTGGATGGCCTGGGCCCCATAGAGGGGGATAAACTGGACATGCCGCTGGAGCGCAAGGCACCGGGCGTCATTTTCCGCCAGCCGGTGAACGAGCCGCTGCAGACGGGTATCAAGGCAATCGACGCCATGATTCCTATCGGCCGCGGCCAGCGTGAACTGATCATCGGGGATCGCCAGACGGGAAAAACCGCCATTGCCATTGATACCATCATCAACCAGCGCTCGGCCTATGAGGCCGGACAACCGGTGTTCTGCATTTACGTAGCCGTGGGCCAGAAGGGCTCCACCGTGGCTTCCATCGTAAAAACGCTGCGGGAGCACGGGGCCATGGAATACACCGTGGTGGTGGCTGCTACGGCAGCGGACCCTGCTGCGCTCCAGTATTACGCCCCCTTTGCCGGGGCGGCCATCGGCGAGTATTTCCGCGACACCGGACGCCATGCGCTGGTCGTGTACGATGACCTCTCCAAACAGGCCGTAGCGTACCGCGAGGTGTCCCTTATCCTGCGCCGTCCTTCCGGACGTGAGGCCTATCCGGGCGATATCTTCTACCTGCACAGCCGTCTGCTGGAGCGGGCCGCCCGCATCATTGACCAGCAGGAAGTGGCCGCGCAGATGAACGACCTTCCGGCTGTGCTCAAGGACAAGGTGAAGGGCGGCGGCTCGCTTACCGCCCTGCCCATCATTGAGACGCAGGCCGGCGACGTGAGCGCGTACATCCCTACCAACGTGATTTCCATCACGGACGGCCAGATTTACCTGGAGCAGAGCCTCTTCAACCAGGGCGTTCGTCCCGCTATCAACGTGGGTATCAGCGTGTCCCGCGTGGGCGGCAGCGCCCAGGTGAAATCCATGAAGAAGGTGGCCGGTACGCTCAAGATTGACCAGGCCCAGTGGGCGGAACTGGAGGCCTTCTCCAAATTCTCCTCGGACGTGGACAAGGTGACGGAACTGGCCCTGGACAAGGGCCGAAAGAACAACCAGCTGCTCATCCAGCCCCAATACAGCCCCATGCCGGTAGGGGAGCAGGTGGCCATCCTGTACTGCGGTACGCGCGGCCTCATGCGGGATATCGCCATCGACCAGGTGCGTCCCTTCCAGGAGGCCTTCCTGGACCGTCTCCGCGCTGCGCACAAGGCCGATGTCCTGGATCCGCTGGGCCAGGGCAAGCTCACCCCGGAGATAGAGACGGTTTTGGCCGACACCGCCGCCTCCGTCATCCTCACCCTGAAGTAATGTCATTCTGAGCGAAGCCGAAGAATCCTATGCCCACGCTGAAAGAAATAAAAGGCCGTATCGCATCGGTCCGAAGTACCCTTAAAATTACTTCGGCCATGAAACTGGTGTCCAGCGCCAAGCTCCGCAAGGCACAGAACGCCATTGAAGCCATGCGCCCGTACCAGGAGCAGCTCCAGGGCATCCTGGCCTCCCTGCAGGGGGGGATGGTGCTCTCGTCCTCAAAAATGGCCCAAAATGAGGACGACAAGGCCCAAATGGGGGGCTCGTCCTTAAATTTGGGCAAAAACAAGGACGAGCGGAAAACCATTGTGGCCATTGCCTCCAACTCCTCGCTCTGCGGCGGGTTCAACGCCAATGCCATCGCCAAGGTGCGCGCCATCCGCCGGCCCGGGGACACCGTATACGCCGTTGGCCGCAAGATGGCCGATGCCATGCGCAAGGAAGGCTTTGCCTCACCGGAGGATTTGTCGGCGCTCTCGGAACATCCCTCCTATGGCCCTGCGGCCGCACTGGTGGAAAAACTGGTAGCGGATGTGGAGGCCGGTCGCACCGGCGCCGTGGTGCTGGTGTACAATCACTTTGTCTCCACCGCCCGCCAGGAGCCCGTGGTGGAGGTGCTGATGCGAGGGGGGGAGATTTCTCCGCTCGCTTCGCTCGGTCGAAATGACAATAACGAGGGTCGAAATGACAAGGGTGCAGGAGCTGTCATTTCGAGCGAAGTCGAGAAATCTCACATCCTGGAACCCTCCCGGGCCGTGCTGCTGGATGCGCTCGTGCCCAAAACCCGCAAACTTAAACTATACGCGGCACTCCTGGACAGCGCTGCCGCCGAACACGCTGCCCGCACCGTGGCCATGCAAACCGCCACCGACAATGCGGAGAATCTGCTGGCAGAACTCACCCTGCAGTACAACAAGGGCCGCCAGCAAAAGATTACCTCCGAGATCCTGGACTTGGCGGGCGGACAGGCAGAAAACTAACCACACATTATGAACATCAAAGAAGAAATCATTCAACCGCTGGGCACTTTCAAATTCTGGAAGGAACTGGTAATCATGACCGTTGCCATGTTTATTGCCGCTGCTGCGGTGTATTACTTCCTTTTGCCCAGCAACCTGGTCATCGGCTCCATTACGGGCCTTTCCATGGTGATAGCCAGCCTGTTCTCGGCCGCCGGCATTCCCGTGAAGGTGTCGGTGGTCATCATGCTCATCAACGCCTTGCTGCTGGTGCTGGCCTGGTTGCTGATAGGCGCGGAATTCGGCGCCAAAACGGTATATACAGCCCTTATCCTGGGCCCCTTCGTAGACATTTGGGAAAAGATTTTGCCTTACCAGACGCTGCTGGACCCCGGCCAGACTTCCGTGATGGGGGACCCCTGGTTCGACCTCCTGTGCTTTGTCCTTGTCCTGAGCGCCTCGCAGACCATCCTGTTCAACATCAACGCTTCCACCGGCGGGCTGGATATTCTGGCCAAGATTGTGAACAAGTACCTGCACTTCGACATCGGCACGTCTGTTTCGGTGGCCGGGGCGCTGATTTGCTGTACGGCTTTTGCGGTGAACCCCTTCCGCCTGGTGGTAATCGGCCTTATCGGCACGTGGATCAACGGCCTTGCGCTGGACTATTTCACCGCCGGCCTGAACCGCCGCAAACGCGTGTGCATCATCTCCTCCCGGCACGAGGAAATCCGCAAATACATCATTGAGGACCTGCAGCGCGGCTGTTCGCTGTATGAGGTGACGGGCGGCTACAACGGGCACAAGAACGTGGAAATCCAGGCCCTCCTCACCCAGAACGAATTTGCAGACCTGATGAATTACCTGAAGCAGAACGACATCCACGGATTCATCACTGCAGGCAACGTGAGTGAGATTTACGGAGACTGGAACAGCAAAAAGAAGAAAAAAAAGTAAAAAATTTTTTCCGCGCCACCTGTTTTGGCACGGTATTGGAAATAAGGGGTGTCAGACATAAATATTGATACCTTACTATAATCCCGCGGCCAATTGTGAAATTCGCTTGCGGGAATTTCTTTTTGTTGTACCTTTGCAACAATTATGGTAAAAGCGATTATTTTTGATATAGGCGGGGTTCTCATTAACCTGGACATGGATGGATGCATCCGTGCCTTCCGTGAGAATCTGGGCTTTGAACGCATTACGGAGCTCCTGGACCCGTATCACCAGAAAGGGGTGTACGGGGACATGGAAGCCGGTCTGGTCAGCGCTGCGGAATTTCGCGCGGAGGTCCTGCAAGGCTCCCGCCCCGGCAGCAGACCGGAAGACGTGGACCGCTCCATGTACGCGCTGCTTGCGGGCATGGAGGCGGATACGGTGGAAACAGTGAAGGCGCTGGCTGCCCGTTATCCGCTGTACTTGCTGTCCAACAACAATCCCATCTCCATGGGCCATATCCTGCGCATGTTCCGGGACTATGGGATAGACCCGGATACCACCTTCCGCGAGCAGTTTATCTCCTGCGAAATGAAGCTCCTCAAGCCGTCGGCCCGCATTTATCAGGAGGCCGTGGCGCGGGTGGGGCTGCCGGCAAAGGATATTCTCTTTATTGACGATAACGAAGCCAACGTGCTGGCGGCCCGCAAGGTAGGCCTGCTGGCGCGGGTGTATGTGCCCGGGACCCAACTGTCGGCTTTATTGAGCGATTTGTAATGTCCCTGTTTTCCTTCTTCCGCATAAGCAAGCCCCGCGCCCAAAAGGTGCCGGAAGGGGAGAGGGATGCCGTATACAGGCGATTGCGCCGCCGGACCTTCTGGGGCGTGACGGTAGTCTATACGCTCTATTACATTTGTCGGGGCACGCTCAGCGTGGTAAAGCAGCCGCTCATTGACGGAGGGGTGCTCACGGCGGGGCAACTGGGTATTATCGGCTCGGCCTTTCTTTTTGTTTATGCCGCCGGCAAATTCATGAACGGGTTCATTGCAGACTATTGCAACATCCGGCGTTTTATGGCGGCGGGCATTGGGATATCGGCCCTTACGAACCTGCTGCTGGGCGCGCTGGGGCTTTTGCACGGTACGCTGGCGGTGGGCTCGGTGACGGTGATGCTGCTGTTTGTGGTGCTGTGGGGCCTGAACGGCTGGGCGCAGAGCATGGGTTCGCCGCCCGGAACCATCAGCCTGTCGCGCTGGTTCCCGCTGTCGCGGCGGGGCACTATGTATAGCATTTTCAGCGCGACGCCGCAGCTGGGAAAAGCCCTGTCCATGATTATGACGGGCTTTGTCGTGGCGGCTGCCGGTTGGCAGTGGGGCTTTTTTGCGGCAGCTGTAGCGGGGGGGATTGGCCTGGTCCTTTCGCTTGTGCTCATTTCCGATACGCCTGAAAGTGAGGGGCTTCCGTCTGTGCAGGAACTCTCCGGAGAGGAGGTTCGGGCCATGGACAAGCAGCCCACCCGGGAACTGCAGAAGTGGGTGTTCCGGCATCCGGGTATTTGGGTAATTGCCCTTTCCACGGCATTTTTGTATATCACCCAGCAGGCGGTGAGCGACTGGGGCGTGCTGTTTTTACAAAAGCAGAAGGCGTTTTCGCTCACCGAGGCTGCGCAGGTGATTGGCTATGC
>CAMZCW010000178.1 GCA_947305045.1 uncultured Bacteroidales bacterium
CCTTGCATCCTATCCCGAAAGCGAGCTTCAGAATCTCGCGCTCACGGGGAGCCAGCACCTTCATCACTTCTTCCAGGTCATGCTGGAGAGACTCATAGTTCATCGGCGAATCGGTTGAAGGAGTTGACGCATCCGGTAAAATGTCTAGAAGAGTACCATCACCGTCTTCGCCGAATGGCGTATCAAATGAAAGATGAGAGTTGCTGCTGCGGAGCGTTTCCGCCAGCTTGGACGGAGTGATGTCCATCAGTTCGGCAAGTTCTTCATCAGTGGGCTCTCTTTCGTTTTCTTGCAAGAAAGCGTTCCTTGCTTTGGTAATCTTATTGATGTTTCCAACTTGATTGAGCGGAAGACGAACCATCCTAGACTGCTCCGACAGGCCCTGCAGGATGCTTTGCCGAATCCACCAGACAGCATAGGAGATGAATCTGAATCCACGCGTGGGATCGTACTTCTGGGCGGCTTTAATGAGTCCCAGGTTTCCCTCGTTGATGAGGTCACTTAGATCCAGGCCGTGGCCCTGGTACTGCTTGGCCACACTCACAACGAAGCGCAGGTTGGCCTCTACAAGGCGCTGAAATGCTTCGTTGTCACCGGCAATTATCCTATGTGCCAGCTCGGTTTCTTCATCTGGAGTGATGAGCGGATACTTGTTAATGTCAGCCAGGTACTGGTTTACGGTCATATTCCGGACCGTCACGGATTGGGTAATCTTAAGTTGCTGCATAATCTTTCGCACGTTTTCTATATCCCTAGATACCCTTGCGGAAAGATTTTCTTTCCAGCCCGGTATCTCTTTGTAAACAAAACCAACATGAACAAAACAATCTCCCCGATTCTAGACCAGATTGCGGCCGCTGACGTCGCCCCCATCCGTAATTTCCTCTTCTCCAACCCATCTCAGCCTCTCCTAGCTACTGGGTCTGGTGGCTGTGATTCCGCCTCAGACTTCCTAGCTCTCCTATACTCGGCTCGTGGCGGAGTGGCTGCCGGTATTACTCCGTATACCTATAACTCCTATTCGGACGCTGCCCTGAAAACGGCCAAACTCCTAGTAGTCAGTAAAGGTGGCCATAACAACGACGCGGTCTTTGCATCGCGCCGCAGCCTGGAAGTGAATCCGGTAAACACAGCCGGTCTCTTCTTCCACGACGGGGACCGTAATGAAGCCCTCAAACTCTTCCGTAAAGCGGGCTCACAGAAGGGGTTCGTCATCCCTATCCACGGCGCCCACGAAGGTTTTGTGTCTTCCGGAACATCCTTAGCATACTACTCTCTTCTTGTACGAATCTTCCAGCCGGAAGCCGATATCCTGAAGTACAAAGAGCTCCCTCTGAAGCCCTTCGCCCTCTGCCTGAATGATGGTTCACCCCTGACCTCGGCTGACTTCAAGGGCGTCCACAACTTCATCTTCCTTCACGGAAGCTGGGGCCGCCCCGTAGCCAAGAATCTGGAGGGCAAGCTGGTAGAAACCGGCCTTGCAGCCGCCTGCGTGTGCGATTATCGCAACTACTGCCACGGTCGCTTCATCTTCACCAGCCAGCATCTGGAAGATTCAGCCATTGTCCTTTTCATCTCTCCTCGGGAGAAAGACATTGCCTGTCGTACCCGAGAGTTCCTGCCTGTATCGACCAAACTGGTTATCATCGAAACCGCAGAAGATGCTCCCGAAGCCACGCTGGATCTCCTAATCCGTGCAACGGAGTTCTTCCACTGCCTCTGCACCGAGCTGGGGGCGAATCCTGCCAGCCCTGTCAATCCCGGCAAGATTGACAAAAGAAAGCCCATCTGGGTGCCGTTCATGGCCGAAATGAAACGAAATGGAGCATTGAGCCTATGACCAAACTACTGGAACAGATGACCAACCGTGAACTGGAGCTGCTGCTCGAAAATGTGCAGCAGGCGGCTAAATCCGGTGTCGGTGATATCAATGAGCTTCTCCAACGGCATTTCAACGAGCTCATTTCACGTTATCTCAGGAATCGCAGCCGGCATAAGGCCGAAATTGCATCCCACCTGATGGAGAGGTATCTGGCCGAATTGCAGGAGGCCAAAGCAGTGATGACAGAGGAAGCCAACAGGGTGTTCTTCTTCTATCGGCAGCAAAGAGACGTCGCTCGTATAGAGTTCCCGGCCCTTGAGATGATTGTGAAGGAAGGAATGGAAAAGAAGGGCATTCCATACACATTTTCCCATGAAAATGGCGAGAATATCCTTACGGTACAAGTTGTTAACGAGCACTTCTTCAAGTTCCCGGTGAGGATGGAGAGTGCCGAAAGACTGATAGGTCTGATGAGGTACTTCATCAACCGCCCTGAATGTGCGGTCCAGGAGTGGCCGGAGATTCGGCGCTATAGGAGTTATACCTTGGCAAGATCCTGGAACAAAGTGGCATCCGGAGGCAATCCGTAGTCCAGTTTACCTTTGTCCCGGAGCTCCATCAGGAGACGCCCCATTAGATTGGGGCCGATGTATTCCTTCCCGTCACCGGATAGCTTTCCGCCCCAGGTGTCGGGATTCTTCTTTTGGAATGTGGTCTGGTCTTCGACGATGAAAAGTCCACGGCTGCGCTCCAGCTCAGTGCGGAATGCTTCACTCTGGACATACTTCTGCATCAGGCAGAACTTCATGGCATCCACAATGATTGCTCCCCAGTCGGGACGGACTGTGCCAACTTTTTCCTGATGCTTGGCTTTCATCTTCATCGTCTGCCCCTTGGCGGTATAAACTGCCCTACGGGACTCTGCATCGGCGAATTTCATTACCTGGAAGAGCTTTTCGGAGCAGTCGAAGCTCACGCCGTCAACCACCAGTGGTGTCCTTCCAAAGTTGGAGAAGATGCCCCAGGGAGCATCCACCTTACAGAAGGGCGCAATCAAGTCGGCTGGATAACGCTCTATGGAGTAATACTCCGGATAGTTCTTCTCTATGAATTCGCGGATGTGCATGGCTATTCCTCAATCTTGTCAACCTTGAGAATCTTGAAGGCGGAATAGTCCATCAAAGCATAGTTGTTGCCGGCTTCCGGCTTAGTCTGGGCCGTAGGCCAGACAAGGAGGATAACACCGATTGTTGGCAGAAATGCCGATGCGGCTTTCTCTGCTTCCAGAGAAGCGGAACCGGTACGCTGCTTTACGGTCTTCCCGAATCCAATGAGCGTATTACCGATGTACTTACGGAAGAATTTCCCACATTCGCAGGCTTCGGCCGGTATGGGCTCGCCCAGCTTCTCTTCGGCCCTTTTGACGATGTCAGGGTTCACGGGCAGTCTGGAAACCAGATGGTTATCATCGGTTAAATCCGGAATCTCCACGGTGTAGACATACTTTACCTTGCTGCCGGTTTTGCCCGCATACAGGGCTGCGGTTTCATAGCGCGACGTCAGATACGCGCCCACTCCAAACTTGAACTTTCCGTCGCCTTCCAGAAGATGGGAAGGATCAAACTGGCTGAAAAGGGCAGCCGTCCCGTGATAAGCAATGGCCATAGAATCAGTGGTTTTGTCCTGGATGGGCTTTAGCGTCGTTTTTGTCGGAGTAGAAGACAATGGTCCACAAGGGCTCTTTAACGGCTCTTGTATGTTCTGCCTCCTTTCGTTTGTCGCGTGAATGATACTTGGGGCCCTTCATATGCCAACGGATGGCACGGTATTCTTCTCCTGTCAGCTTCAACCCGCAGTCCTTTAATATGACGATTGAGCGGACGCTGTGCCGGCTGTCCATTTCACACTTAGGAGTGTGCTGGCGGATGCTGCGACCTTTAAACCAGAAACGGTCTGACTTACAGGTATCGTGAAGGATAGCTCCAATGATGACACTGTCCGGAGCCACCTGCTTGGCAGGGCCAGCATTACTGGCAAGTTTATATGTGCCGAGGGAATGCTCTGCCAGACCACCAGGGAAGTTGTGGTGGCCATGGGGAGAAGAAGCCCTGTAGAAGAAACCGCTGTCGTCAAGGTAATCTAAGACATTGTCAATGCCTTCTCTTCCAGTTGATGAGAGGAGATTGATGATCTCCTGGCGTGTGGCCGCCATTCTGGTTACAGCCTTGTCTTCGTTCTCCGGAGTGGAATACCAGCCGGCAATCTTGCGGCGTGCGAGCTTCTCAAATTGTTCGGTAGTCAGCATACAGTGTTCTAGTGTTTTGCAAAGATAACGAAACGTTTAGTTATAATTACCGATGAGTCCCTTTTTTCTTTCCTAGAAAATAATTACTACCTTTGCGATGCTGCTCTAGTTCTACACAGTTTTCACGAAAGCGGACATAAGGCGGAGCATTTAAGTTTTTAAATTGTCCATATGTCCAACCCTAATCTCGTACAGGAGCGAGTAATGAATGCCATGGAGAAACTGAACAAAATCGCAGCGAAGCAGAGTGGAATCGTCAACGCCTATCAGGGCGAGACTAGAGACTGGTGGGACCTCGTTGATGAGGAAGCCATCTACAAGGCGATAGGAGAACCCGAGTTCGACGTGTATGTACGCCTCTTCGTGACGGAAGACACGCACTATCCCACGCAGAGCGATGCAGCTTAGGAAGATGTCCCCAAAAGGACACCTTCCTTTTTTATTGGCGATGTGCTAAGCCGCCTTTGAATGCGCCGGGGTTGCTTTTCGAACTCCAATTGCATTGATTGATATTTCGTTTGTACATGCAATTTCGTATTGCATTGCACATTGCAAATCATTTTCGTTTGTTGAAATCAACACTGTTGTTGATTTGTCAACACATTTGCATACATTTTCAATTGAACTTTTCAATTGAACCCACGCCAAATTATTGTTTCTCAACAATTTCCAAACAATATCACTTGTGAATTGTGAAACAACAATCACATTGACTGTTTTGATTGATTTTACTTTGTTGATAAAATCAATCATTTCAATCATATCATTGTTCAATTTGCATTTTGGCAAATTGTTGTTGATATATTGATTTTTGTCTTTTGCTTTTGATAAATGATTGTTGATATTGAATGTGTTGAACAATGTGTTTTCGAGACGGATGATGATGTTGTTTTTCATATTGTTTTGTGTTTTGGTTGCGGAATAGGATACCGACGCACAAAACAAATCTTTCCGTCTTTTACAGTTTTTCCTGGAGGATGATAAAACAATCCTCCGGATTACAGATTGATTTAG
>CAMZCW010000179.1 GCA_947305045.1 uncultured Bacteroidales bacterium
ACCAGCGACCTCCTGGTCCCTAACCAGGTGCGCTACCAACTGCGCCACATCCAGAGGATTGGAACGCAAATGTACGGCTTTTTTTGCAATCGGCAAAATTTATTTTCATAAAAATACTATATTTGCACGGATAAAAGTTAGGTTATGGAACAAAAGCCGGATTTTGCTGAGGTACTGGACGTGGCTTCCGAGGCCGGGCACATTCTTCTGGAGAATGGTGCGGAGATTTCCCGTGTGGAGGATATCATGAACCGGATATCCACGCACTTCGGGGTAAACTCCGGCAACTTCTTTGTGCTCTCCAACGGCGTGTTCACCAGCGGAAAGGCGGAGAAGGTGCATAAGTCCGGCGGACAGGCATCGACCTATGCCAATGTGGCGTTTATTCCCATCCGGGCTACGCAGCTCTCACGGGTGACGGCCGTCAACCGGCTCAGTTATGACATTTCTGCGGGCCGATGCTCCCTGGAGCAGGCGCGCGAGCGGCTGGAGCAAATCAAGAAAATGCCACTCAAGCCTTTCTGGGAGCAGATGTTGGCAACTACCTTCAGTGCTGGCGCCTTCTCGGCCGTGTTCGGCGGCAACTTTGCAGACTGCGCGGCCGCTTGCATCGCGGGCTTTATCCTGTTCTTTTACATGCAGTTTGTCAGTTCTCGCTATCTGTCCCGGATTGTCGGTGGCATTTCCAGTGCCATGGTGGCCAGCCTGGTGTCCATCGCGTGTTGGCGCCTTGGGCTCGGAGACAGCCTGAGCGATATCATTATCGGCGCGGTTATGCCCCTGATTCCCGGGGTTCCGTTTACCAACGGCGTGCGCGATCTGGCCAACTCGGACTATCTGGCCGGGCTTACGCGCCTGACCGATGCCATGCTGGGTTTCTTCTGCATAGCCATGGGCGTTTCGCTGGCCTTTATGCTGGACGGCGCTTGCTTTGGGGGCGTGATTCACCTCACCGGCGTTACGGCCAGCCCTCAGACGGCCGGTTATTTCTGGCAGGCGGTGGCGGCTTTTGTGGGTACCCTGGGCTTTGCTATCCTGTATGGCGTGGACAGGGAACAGTACGGGGTAGCCGGTTTTGTAGGGGTAGCTGGCTGGCTGGTTTATCTGCTGGTTGTCCGGCTGGGCGGACTCACTGCGCCCATCGCCTCGCTGGCTGCGGCGCTGGTGGTGTGTCTCCTGTCCCGTTTCTCGGCTGTTCCAACACGCTGTCCGGCGCAGGTGTTTATCATTTGCGGCATCTTTACGCTGGTACCGGGCGCCGGTATTTTCTGGTTCTCCTATTACCTGACCTCCAGTCAGTATGCCATGTCCATGACAAGCGGTTTCATGGCCGTAAAGGTGGCCATCGCCATTGTGTTGGGCATTGTCCTGGCCATGGAACTCCCGCAGCGCCTGTTCAGCCGCCGGAAGGGGGCACATTAGTTTGTAAGTGTGTAAATAATTCATTATGTTTGCGTTTCAAAAACGGACGCAGACATGATAATTATGAAATTTGGTGGCACGTCGGTTGGTACGGCTGCCAGAATGAAGCAGGTCGCCACGCTGGTGCAGGCGCAGGATCATCCTTTTGTGGTGTTGTCGGCCATGTCGGGTACCACCAATTCCCTTGTGGAAATATGCGGATATCTGTATAACCGCAATTCGGACGGAGCGCGGGAAATCATCGGCAGGCTGGAAGAGAAGTACCTGAAAACCATTCAGGAGCTTTATGCTACGGAAGAATCGCTTTCCACGGCCCGGGAGTTCATCCACTCCTGTTTTGAGGGAATCTCCTCGGCCACGCGGGAACTTTTTGGCTCGCTTCAGGAGCGAATGATTCTGGCGCAGGGAGAGCTCATCTCCACCCGGCTGATGGAACTGTACCTGAAGGAACAAGGGGTGAACGTGCTCCTTATTCCGGCCTTGGAGTTCATGCGGACAGACATCCACGGTGAGCCGGACCAGGATTATATATCGACCCATTTAAAGCCTTTCCTTTCCAAAAAGGTCGATTTGTACCTGACGCAAGGTTATATCTGCCGCAATGCCCATTCGGAGGTGGACAACCTCCAGCGAGGCGGCAGTGACTACACTGCTTCGCTCATCGGCGCTGCAACCGGTGCAGAGGAAATCCAGATTTGGACCGATATTGACGGAATGCACAACAACGACCCGCGTATGGTCAAAGGCACATCGGCCGTGCGGCATCTGCACTTTGAGGAAGCCGCGGAGCTGGCGTACTTCGGTGCCAAAATCCTGCACCCCACCTGTATCCAGCCGGCCAAGTTTGCCAACATTCCGGTGCGCCTGAAGAACACCATGGAGCCGGATGCCCCCGGAACGCTTATCGACAATCGTCCGGACCCCGGCACCATCAAGGCCGTGGCGGCCAAGGACAATATCACCGCCATTAAGATCAAGAGCTCGCGGATGCTCCTGGCGCATGGTTTCCTGCGCAAGGTGTTTGAGATTTTCGAGAGTTACCGCACTGCTATCGACATGATCTGTACCTCGGAGGTGGGCGTGTCCGTTTCCGTGGACGATACCCGCTACCTGAGCGAGATTGTACACGACCTTAAAAAATATGGTACCGTAACGGTGGACCTGGACATGTGCATTGTGTGCGTGGTGGGAGACATGGACTGGGAGAATTTAGGCTTCGAGTCCCGTGTAATGGCCGCCATGGAAGACATTCCTGTTCGTATGGTCAGTTACGGTGGAAGCAATTACAACATTTCTCTGCTGGTAAAAGGGGAGGACAAGGCTCGTACGCTCAAGTCTCTTAGCCGTCATCTGTTTGCCGAATGCTAAAAGGAACGTACCCCATAGAGCGCTTCCAGGCCATTCAGACGCCTTTTTACTACTACGACACCGCTCTTTTGCAACAAACCCTGGATGCCATTCAGGCGCAGTTGAGCGACAAGCCGGAGTGGGTGGTTCATTATGCTGTGAAGGCTAATCACAATCCTGTTTTGCTGCAACAGATTGCCCGTTCCGGTTTTGGCGCAGACTGCGTGAGCGGCGGGGAAGTACAGGCTGCCCTGGATGCCGGTTTCGCTCCCGGGAAAATTGTTTATGCCGGAGTGGGGAAGGCCGATTGGGAGATACTCCTGGGCCTGGAGGCAGGTATTGGCCGCTTCAATGTGGAGTCGTTGGCAGAACTGGAGGTCATTGCCCAGTTGGCTGCCCGGAAAGGCGTAGTGGCCCAGGTAAGCCTGCGGGTGAATCCGGACATCGGCGCCCATACCCTTGCCGGTATCACCACCGGACTTGCGGAGAACAAGTTTGGCATTTACCATGGCATGGTGGAGGACGTCGCTGCAAAGGCCATGGCCATGGAGTCCATTCACTTTTGCGGCCTGCATTTTCATATAGGCTCGCAAATTCTTGAGATGCAGGACTTTGTGGCGCTTTGTAACCGCATCAACAATCTGGTAGAGCGGCTCACCCGGCGGGGAATTCCCGTAGAAGATATCAATGTCGGTGGCGGCCTGGGCATCGAATACGGTCATCCCAACCACCTTCCCATGGCCGATTTTGCCGCTTATTTCAACACCTATAAGCGACACCTGCAGGGCGATTATCCTGTTCATTTTGAATTGGGCCGAAGCATCATCGCCCCCTGTGGAACGCTCATTACCCGGGTACTTTATGTGAAAGAAGGGCTGGCGCGACGCTTCGCCATTGTGGATGCCGGCATGAACGACCTGGTGCGTCCGGCCATGTACCACGCCTATCATCGGATCGAGAACTTGTCCTACGAAGGTGATGAGCAGGCCTATGATGTGGTGGGTCCCTGCTGCGAGAGTTCCGACGTCTTTGGAAAGGACATTGTCCTGGACCAATGCCACCGGGGCGATTTCATTGCCATCCGCAGCGCCGGCGCTTACGGTGAATCCATGGCGTCACAGTACAACTGCCGCCCCCTTGCCCCCGCGGTATTCGACACTATAGAATGACCTGCCGGATAAACGGCGTCTGGTACTGATAGGCCAGCCGGGTGAGGTCCCAGCCGGGTTCTGTAAGGATGAGCGCCGCTTTTTTACCCACGGTTATGGAGCCGTACTCCTGGCTCAGCCCCATGGCGTATGCGCTGTTGAGGGTGACGGCGTTAAACGCTTCTACCGGCGTGAGTCGCATTTTAATGCAGCCCTGGGCCATGACAAAGCGCATGTCCCCGCTGGGCGAGGACCCCGGGTTGTAGTCGCTGGCAAGCGCCACGCCAAGACCCGCTTTGATGTAATCTTTGGCCCGGCCGTAGGGGAGTCCCAGGAAGAAAGAACTGCCCGGCAGCATGGTGGGCATGGTCACCGTTCCTTTTAACGCGTCGATTTCTGCGTCGGTGGTGCGCTCCAGGTGATCCACGGAAAGCGCCCCGTGTTTTACGCCCACCTGCACGCCGCCGCTTACCGCCAGCTCGTTGGCGTGAATCTTGGGAGTGAGCTTGCCCTTTGCCGCCGAAAGAATACGGTCCGTATCCTCTACGGTGAAAAAGCCTTCGTCACAGAATACATCAACAAAATCGGCGTATTCCGACGCCTCCGGAATCAGGTCGATAACCATCTGCACATATTCTTCATGCGTGTACCCGCGCCCCACCGCATGTGCGCCCAAATACGTGCTACGCACCGCTGCAGGCACGTTTTTGCCGATGCACCGGATGACCCGCAGCATCTTAAGTTCTGCTTTAGGTGACAGGCCGTAACCGCTCTTTATCTCCAAAGCCACGGTCCCTTTGTCCATCATCTCCCGTACGCGCGAAATGGACTGCCTGTACAACTCTTCCTCGGAAATTTGCTGCAGATAATCGGCAGAATTCAGGATGCCGCCGCCCCGGGCGGCAATTTCCTCGTAGGACAGGCCGTTGATTTTGTCCAGGAATTCGCCGGCGCGGCTGCCGGCATACACCACGTGCGTGTGGCTGTCGCAGAAGCCGGGCATGAGCATGCCGCCGCAGGCGTCCACAGATGCCCGATCGGGGTCGGGCGTGACGGCACTGTCATGGCCTCCTTGCCCGTCATGGCCGATTAGATCGGCCATCTCTCCAAATCCGGCAATCCGGCCATCCTCAATCCGCAGCCAGGCATTCTCCAGCACGCCGGTCTGCCCCTGCGCATCGCCTTGAACCCGCAGCACCCCCTCCGGCTG
>CAMZCW010000180.1 GCA_947305045.1 uncultured Bacteroidales bacterium
GGACCTGGAGGCCGTGAACGGGCTCCTGCGGCAGGTGCTGGCGGTGCATCACAAGGGCCGGCCGGATCTTTTCAAGGCAATCGGCAAGAAATACACGGATGCTGAACTGCTGGCCATTTTTGCCTGCCCGGACACGCCGGTCTTCGTTTATGAAAAAGACGGGACGGTGCTTGGGTATGCCTTCTGTGCCATTCAGCACCAGGGCAGCGGCAGCCTCAAGGAGATTACCACGCTCTATGTCGATGACCTTTGCGTGGATGAAAAGGCCCGCGGAGCACATATCGGCACGGCCCTGTTCGAACACGTGAAGGCGTTTGCCCGGGAGCGGGGCTGCCACAACCTCACCCTCCACGTCTGGGCCTGCAATCCGGAGGCGGAGGCCTTTTACACCTCCCATGGCCTGAAGCCGCAGTACACCTGCATGGAAACGGTTTTGTGAACTTTTGCTATCTTTGCACAAATTTCTGAGTATGTATTACGTTTGTAAACGATTGGAGATATCATCGGCCCACGCGCTGCACCTTTCCTACGAGAGCAAGTGCGAGGACCTGCACGGGCACAACTGGATTGTGAAAGTGTACTGCAAGAGCGAGACGCTGAATGCAGACGGCATGGTGACGGATTTCACGCACATCAAGCGGGACATTTCCGGCGTGCTGGATCACAAGAACCTGAACGAGGTGTTGCCGTTCAATCCCACGGCGGAGAACATTGCCCGCTGGATTTGCGACCACGTGGAGAATGCTTACAAGGTTGAAGTGTGGGAAAGCGAGAACAACATGGCTGCCTATGAACGGTAATGGCCTGTCATTCTGAGCGAAGCCGAAGAATCTCCATGTATCGAGTCAACGAGATATTCTATTCCCTGCAAGGCGAGGGCTTCTGGACCGGAACCCCCGTGGTGTTCGTGCGCTTTAGCGGGTGCAACCTGCAATGCCCCTTCTGCGACACGGATCACAAGCCCTACCGGGAAATGAGCGCGCAGGAAATCCTCCGGGAAGTGCAGCAGTACCGCTGCCCGCGCATTTGCCTCACCGGCGGAGAGCCGCTGTTGCAGCTGGACGACGAACTGCTGGATACCTTCAGCGCTTTTATCGTCCATATGGAAACCAACGGTTCCGTTAACAAGTCGGAAGTAAATCGGGTTCAATGGGTTACACTCAGTCCCAAGAATCACCTGCCCGGCTACGCAGAACGCGGCAAAGTGGCCATTACCGAGGCCGATGAGATTAAACTGGTCTATGACGGTACGCTCACCGAGGAGGAAATCCTCGCCTGGGAAGGGTTCCCCGCCAGCCACCTCTTCCTCCAGCCCTGCGACGTTCCGGACCCTGCCGGCCGCCAGCAGCTTTTGGAGGAAACCATCGACTTTGTGCAGCGTCACCCCCTCTGGCGCCTCTCCCTCCAGACCCACAAGCTCTTACATATCCGGTAATCCCGGAGTGGCAGCCAAGCATTTAAGTATCAGCCATTTACCATACATTCCTCGTTCAATTTTCGAACGAGGAATAGTATATAACCCACTATCCATCAGCAGATTAGCCGTCATGAACCCTGGACACACCGCCCGTGACAGCTAAGTTATTGTTACCCAGGGTCTTACAACACAATCCTCGTTCGAAAATTGAACGAGGATTATATGGGAATCAGCTGTAAATCAACGAATTAGCTGCCACATGAGGCTACAAGGGATAAATACCGGCACCGACAAAGTCGATGAGGGTTTGCGGGGCAAGGCAGAGCTGCAGGCCGCGGACACCGGCGCTCACGTAGATGGTGTCCCAGAGGAGGGCACTCTCGTGGATATAGGTGGGCAGCGGTTTTTTCATGCCGATAGGACTGCACCCGCCGCGGATGTAGCCGGTGAGGGGCAGGAGCTCCTTCACATGAATCATGGCGCAGTTTTTATTGCCTGAAATGCGGGCCGCCACGCGAAGATCCACCTCCATGGAACCGGGGACCACACAGACAAACAGCCCGGTGCGGTCTCCCCGGAGCACCAGGGTTTTGAACACCCGGTCCAGGTCCTCCCCCAGTTGCTCCGCCACGTGGGAGGCCTCCAGGTGCTCTTCGTCCACCTCATAGGGGACCAGCGTATAAGGAATGCCGGCGGCGTCCAGGAGCCGGGCAGCGTTTGTTTTCTGTAAAGCCATGGTGCAAAATTACGGAAAATATTGCTATCTTCGTAAATTGAGCTGGGAGATTCCTCGACTTCGCCCGGAATGACAGGACTTCGCTCGAAATGACAGGAATGACCATGACACCCAAAGAGGTACTGAAGACATATTGGGGCTATGACAGTTTCAGGCCCATGCAGGAGGAGATTGTCCGGGAAGCCCTGGAAGGGAGGGATGTGCTGGCCATTCTGCCTACGGGCGGGGGCAAGAGCGTGTGTTTCCAGGTGCCCACCCTCATGCAGGAGGGCCTGGCGCTGGTGGTCACTCCCCTGATTGCCCTCATGAAGGATCAGGTGCAGAACCTCCGGCAAAGGGGCATACGGGCCATCGCCATCCATGCCGGCATGAACCGCCGGGAAGTGGACCTGGCCCTGAACAACGCCGCCTACGGAGACTATAAGTTCCTGTACCTGAGCCCGGAACGCCTGCACACAGACCTTTTCCAGGCGTATCTGAGCGTGCTCAAAGTCTCCTACATTGTGGTGGACGAGGCCCACTGCATCTCCCAGTGGGGCTATGACTTCCGCCCCAACTACCTGCAAATCGGCGAACTCAGAAACCGAATTGACGCCCCTGTCATCGCCCTTACCGCCACCGCCACGCCCGTGGTGTGCGAAGACATCATGGACCGCCTGCGCTTCAAGGAAAAGAACCTCCTGCGCTCCGGCTTCGAGCGCCCCAACCTGAGCTATATAGTGCGGAAAGCGCAGGACAAGATTGGACAAATCCTGAGCATCTGCGAAGGCGTAAAAGGCACCGGCATTGTGTATGTCCGCAGCCGCGCCCGTACCCAGGAACTGGCGGAAGCATTACGGGCCGCCGGCATCCCCGCCTCCTTCTATCACGCCGGCCTGGGCCCGGAAACCCGCGCCCTCCGGCAGGAGGACTGGAAAAGCGGCAAAACGCGCGTCATGGTGTGCACCAACGCCTTTGGCATGGGGATAGACAAGGCCGATGTCCGTTTTGTGGTGCATGCAGACCTGCCGGAAAGCCCGGAGGCCTATTTCCAGGAAGCGGGACGTGCCGGCCGTGACGGTCTCCCCTCCTACGCCGTCCTCCTGTGGAACGGCACGGACCAGACCCGCCTGAAACAGCTCCAGGACGTCTCTTTCCCCACCCTGGAATACATTGAGGACATTTACCAGAAGGTACACATCTTCTTTGAGATTCCCTATGAAGCCGGTATAGGCCGCATGCTCAAATTCGACCTCCCGGCTTTTTGCAAGCAGTACAAACTGCAGCGGGCGCCGGCCTACTACGCCATCAAATACATTGAGCGGGAAGGCCACTGGACACTCGCTGAGGACATGGACATGGCCACCCGCGTGCGCATTGAAGTGGACCGGCAGCAGCTTTACAACGTAGAACTGCCGGACCCGGTGATGCCCGCCCTCCTGGAAGCCCTCATGCGCATGTACACCGGCATCTTCTCCTTCGCACAACCCATTGACGAAGAAGCGGTTGCGCGCCGCACAGGCATCACCACCGCACAACTGCGCCAGGAGCTGTACCAGCTCAGCGTGAACCATGTAATCCGCTACATTCCGGCGGACCACGCCACGGTGCTCTACCTCCAGCACGGGCGCCTGCAACCGGGCAACGTGCAGCTCTCCCCCAAGCGCTACCAGATGCTCCGCAGCACCTACAGCGAGCGCGTGCAAACCATGCTGGAGTACGTAGAGGAAACGGAGGAATGCCGCTCCCGTTTCCTCTTGCGCTACTTTGGGCAGGAAAAAACCACCGATTGCGGCAAATGCGACATCTGTCGCGACCGGGCAGCCCGTCCCAAGGATCTGGGCCAGCAGCTGAAAGCCTGGATTCAGCAACGGAACGGGACCTACACCCTGGCCGATGTCCGCAGTGCCTTTGGCACCGCCGACGAGAACTGGCTGCCGGTGCTCCGGGAACTCATCGACCGCAAAGAAGTTCCGCCTTACGCATAAATTTCCTATCTTTGCAGTTTCGATGGCCTCCGGAAAAGACATACTGCTTGGCCGCATCCGCAGCGGTGAAGGGCTCAGCTTTGGGCAGCAGCTCAAGCTGAGTCTCATCCTGAGCTATCCGGCCATCCTGGCGCAGCTCTCGTCCGTGATGATGCAGTACATCGATGCTTCCATGGTGGGGCATCTGGGGCCGGCTGCCGGAGCTTCTATCGGCCTGGTTTCCACTTGTCTGTGGCTTTTTGGCGGCTTTGGCATGGCCGTTACCAGCGGCTTTTCCGTGCAGGTGGCGCACCTGGTGGGGGCTAATGACTTCAGCGGCGCCCGTTCTGTCCTCCGGCAGGCGCTGGTGTGCGTGCTGGGCTTCAGCCTGTTCCTGGCGGTTACAGGCATGGGCATCTCCCCCTTCCTTCCCCATTGGCTGGGCGGCGGAAAAGACATCACCGCAGACGCCACCAGCTACTTTTTCATTATGGCGCTGTTCATGCCGGCCATGATTATGGACTGGACCTGCGCCGCCATCCTGCAGGCCAGCGGTAACATGAAGGTGCCCAGCATCCTGAGCATCGGCATGTGCGTGCTGGACGTGGTATTCAACTACATTTTCATTTACCTGCTGGACATGGGCGTTACCGGAGCGGCGCTGGGCAGCGGCCTGGCAGAAGTCCTTACCGGCCTGGCCATGTTCTATTTCCTCTCCGTAAGGAGTCCGGAGCTCAACCTGAGGCAGGAAAAAGGCAGTTTCCGCCCCACCCGGAAAGTGGTGGAAAAAGCGCTGGGCATCAGCGGCCCCATGGCCCTGCAGAACCTCCTGATGCGTGGCGCGCACATTGCCTCCACCGTCATTGTGGCGCCGCTGGGCACCATTTCCATCGCCGCCAACAGCTTCGCCATCACGGCAGAAAGCTTCTGCTACATGCCCGGTTATGGCATTGCCGATGCCTCCACCACGCTGGTGGGCCAGAGTATCGGCGCCGGGCGCA
>CAMZCW010000181.1 GCA_947305045.1 uncultured Bacteroidales bacterium
CATATATTTTATTAATTTTGCATATGCGTTATTCTTTGTGCCTTTCATACGACGGCTCGGCGTTTTGCGGTTGGCAAATCCAGCCTTCCTCGCCGTCGGTCCAGGCGTGCCTGGAGGGCGTACTGTCCCGCTTGCTGGGGCGGCCGGTTCCCGTTACCGGGGCGGGCCGTACAGATACCGGCGTTCATGCAGTCAACTACGTTGCCCACTTCGATTACGACGGAAATCTTCCCTTCGAGGCATCCGACTTTACCTACAAATTAAATGCCATGCTGCCCCGCGAAGTAGTGGTTCATTCGGTGTCAGCTGTCCCGGACGATTTCCACGCACGGTTCAGCGCCCGTCGGCGGGAATATACCTATTTCATTCACAGGCAAAAAGACCCGTTTTTACGCCATACGTCCTGGCTCTGCGGCTACCCTGCGCTGGATTTTGACGCCATGAACGCCGCCTGTCAGTTTCTTCTGGGCACGCACGATTTTTCCTGCTTCGAAAAAACCGGCGGGGACAACAAAACCTCCATCTGCACCGTCTATGACGCCATCTGGACTCCCTATGTCCCTTCGCATGTGCAGATAATGAATAATACGGCAGATGGTATGGTATCGCAAACCCATGGCCACCCTCGGCCGTGTAAGAGGGAGGGGCCCACAGCCGCTTCGGCGTCAGACGAAGCGTTGCGATTTGGGAGGGGCCGGAGCGAAGCGGAGGCGGTTTGCGATACTATACCCTCTGCCGGAGAAAACTATTGGTATTTCCGGATAGCGGCAGATCGGTTCCTGCGGAACATGGTGCGGGCCACGGTGGGAACGCTCATTGAGGTGGGGCGTGGAAAACACAGCCCGGAGTGGGTGGCGGAGCTCATTGCCTCCGGAACCCGCGGAGACGCCGGTGAATCCGTCCCGGGCCACGCCTTGTTCCTGAATAAAGTATTATATTGAATATGAGGTATTTGTCTTTTGTTTTGGGGCTGGTGCTGCTGGCCAGTTGCGCCCGGAGCCCTTTGCAGCCCGGAGACCTGCTGTTCCAGGCAGGGGAGGGCGGCATGCCCATGGCCATTGAATCGGCCACGGGCGGTGTCTTTTCCCATGTGGGTATTCTGGGAGAAAGCCTGAAAGACGTCTGGGAGGCTGTCCCCGAAGAAGGCGTTCGGAACGTTCCCCTGCAGCAGTTCCTGGAGGAGGCATCCCTGGATGCAGCCGGCAAACCGTATGTGCGGGTGTATCGGGTGGCCTGCAACTGGGAGGATGTGCTGCTCCATTTGAAGGCCCTGAAAGGACGTCCGTACGACAAAGCCTTCCAGCCTGGAGATGACGCCCTGTACTGCAGTGAACTGGTGTACGAGTGCTACCGGGACTCTTCCGGTGCGCCCATATTCACCGCCATCCCCATGACCTTCAAGGGAGCGGACGGTGCCATGGTTCCGTACTGGGTATCGCACTATGCTGAACTGGGCGTAGCCATCCCGGAAGGGGAGTCCGGCACCAACCCCAACGACCTCTCCCGGAGCCCTCTCCTCACTCCCGTTCCCGTGGAGTGGTAAGATAATGACAACAATAAATAACTGTATTATGAAAAGTAAACTTGCCAAATCGTCCTGGATCGCCCTCCTCTCCACTGTGCTGGTGGTTTTTGTAATGGCGTCCTGCTGCACCACCATCGACTCTGCTTCGGTGGGCATCAAATTCAAGAAATGGAGCTCCAATGCGCAGCTGCGCGGCGGTGTGGAAGGCACCTGCCGGGGCTGGGTATGGTACAACCCCATTACGGAGAGCATCTTTGAGTATCCCACTTACATTCAGCGTGTTACCTATGAACCTTTTACGGTGAACCCCAAGGATGCCGCCATCTTCTCCATGACCCCTACCCTGGCCTACCAGATAGACGAGACCAAGGCCGTGGACATCTTCGTGAAATACCGCAAACCCGTGCGGGAACTGGAGATGGGCTACATCAACACCTGTATCTTTGAGGCCTATCGTACCTGTGCCAACAATTACACCTCGGACGAGCTCATGGCCAACCGTGCCAAGTTCGAGAGCGAAGTCCGCGCCCGCCTGGACGAATCCATGAACCAGGAAGGGTTTATCGTCCGGGAATTCACTACCAAGATTGACCCGCCCGCATCGCTTACCGCGGCCATCAACGCCAAGAACGAGGCCGTGCAGAATGCCCTCAAGGCAGAGAACAAGGTGAAGGAGGCGGAGGCAGAGGCCAAGATTGCCATTGCCAAGGCAAAAGGTGAGGCGGAAGCGCAGCGGATCCAGGGTGACGGTGAGGCCTACTACAACCGCGTGGTGGCCGCTTCCCTCAATGCCCTCATCGTCCAGCAGTACGCCATAGAGAAGTGGGATGGCAAACTGCCCACCTACAACGGCTCCAACGCCCTGCCATTCATTAATCTGACTAAGTAGGCCGTGACGCCTAACTTGCTGTAGCACAGTCGTTTATAATATAATCCTCGTTCAATTTTCGAACGAGGATTATATTATAATTGTCTGAGTATAAGCTACTTAATTGCCACTGAATTTACAGGCAGGCAGCCGTACGGGCGGCCAGCCGGACGTTATTCAGGACCAGTTCTATGTTGGCGGCGAGGGAATCTCCGCCGGTGAGCTCGCACACGCGGGCAAGCAGGAACGGCGTAATCTCCTTCCCGTGAATGCCTTGCGCCCGGCAGTCCGAGAGGGCTGTGTCGATAGCCGTTTGCACGCGGGAAGGGTCCATGGCATATTGCTCCGGGATGGGGTTGCACACCAGCATGCCGCCCAGTCCCAGGTCACACTGGGTGCGGAATGCGGCCGCCAGTTCCTCCGGAGAATCTACGCGATAGTCAACGGGAAGTCCGCTGGTGCGCGTATAGAACGCAGGCAGCTCCGAAGTACCGTACCCAATGACCGGCACGCCCTTGGTTTCCAGGTATTCCAGGGTGAGCTGAAGGTCCAGGATGGCTTTGGCTCCGGCGCAAATTACCATGACCGGCGTGCGGGCGAGTTCCTCCAGGTCTGCGGAGATGTCGAAAGTCTCCGCAGCACCCCGGTGTACTCCGCCAATGCCGCCCGTGGCGAACACCTTGATGCCGGCCATGGCCGCAATGATCATGGTGGTGGCAACGGTGCAGGCGCCGTCCGCCTTGCGGGCCACCAGCAGGGCCAGATCCCGGCGCGAAGCCTTGGCAACAGACCGCCCTGCGGCGCCCAGGTGTTCAATTTCACTGGCCGATAAGCCCGCCTTGAGGCGCCCGCCCAGAATGGCGATGGTGGCCGGAACCGCCCCGCAGGCACGGATGGCGGCCTCCACCCGCAGCGCCGTTTCCACGTTCTGCGGATACGGCATGCCATGGGAGATGATGGTGCTCTCCAGTGCCACTACAGGCCTGCCGACCGCCAACGCAGCAGCCACTTCCGGCGAAACATCCAGGTGCGCATTCAGCGACGGGTGTCCGTGGGTGCCGGCTTCCAGCATGTCGTGCCGGATTTTGTCCTGGCTCATGCTCTCCAGGAAGGAGAGGCCATGGCCTGCTTCTTTCGTATCCATAGTTGTTAACCGATTTGTGCTCCGTTGGTTACGGCCTCCTGCGGGGTGATGAAACGCATTTTTCCGTCCCCCTGCTTGGCCATGAGAATCATGCCCTTGGACTCGATGCCGCGGATGGTGCGCGGCGCCAGATTTGCCAGGATGCAAATCTGCTTGCCCAGCATGTCTTCCGGGCTGTAGTATGCTGCAATGCCGGAAACAATGGTACGCTGGTCAATCCCTGTGTCGATGGTGAGTTTGAGCAGTTTATCCGTCTTGGGAACCCGCTCCGCCGCCAGTACGGTAGCGGTACGGATGTCCATGGCGCCAAACTGTTCGAAGGTGACTTCCGGCTTCTGCGCTTCTACCTTTTTGGCGGCCTCCTCTGCAGCACGGGCGGCCTCTGCGGCCTCGCGCTCCGCCTTGATGGCCTCCAGGCGGGCAATCTGGGCGTCAATCACGCTGTCCTCAATCTTCTGGAACAGCAGGACGGCCTCTCCTAACTGATGGCCGGCGGGCAGGAGCTCCGTAGCGCCCAGCATGGACCAGTCCAGGGTGAGAGATACACTCGCTTCGCTCGGTATGACAGCAGGCGTCGTGTGCAGGGCCTTGCCCTCCCCGGGCTTGTAGAAGTTCTCCGTGGGCGTGCCTTCGCCGGCGCGATGGTCCGTACCGGCGTTGATGCCCACGCGAAGGATGCCGCGCAGTTTTTCCGCGCTGAACGGGGTGAACGGCTCAAAGGCAATGGCCAGGTCTGCGCACAGCTGCAGGCAGGTGTACAGGATGCTGGCCGTGCGATCCATATCCTCCTTGGCCACCTTCCAGGGCTCCATGTCGGAAATATATTTATTGCCGATACGGGCAATGTTCATGGCCTCCTTGAGGGCCTCGCGGAAGTGGAAGGTTTCCACGTATTTCTCCAGGGCCTCCCGGCAGGGCTTGACGGCGGCAAGCGTCTCTGCATCAATGGGCTCCGGCTTCAGGTTGGCCGGCACTGCACCGCCGAAATACTTGTGCGTGAGCACCACGGCGCGGTTCACAAAGTTCCCGAAGATGGCCACCAGCTCACTGTTGTTGCGGCTCTGGAAATCCTTCCAGGTGAAGTCGTTGTCCTTGGTTTCCGGCGCGTTGGCGGTGAGCACATAGCGCAGCACATCTTCCTGCCCGGGGAAATCCCGCTCGTATTCGTCCACCCACACGGCCCAGCCGCGGGAGGTGGAGATTTTGTCGCCCTCCAGGTTCAGGAACTCATTGGACGGTACGTTGTCCGGCAGGATATAGTCTCCATAGGCCTTGAGCATGGAGGGGAACACAATGCAGTGGAACACAATGTTGTCCTTGCCGATAAAATGCACCAGGCGTGTCTGAGGATCTTTCCACCACTTCTCCCAGCTCTGGGGCAGCAGTTCCTGCGTGTTGGAGATATAGCCGATAGGGGCGTCGAACCACACATACAGCACCTTGCCTTCCGCGCCATCGACCGGAACGGGTACGCCCCAGTCCAGGTCACGCGATACGGCACGGGGCTGCAGGCCGCCGTCCAGCCAGCTTTTGCACTGGCCGTACACATTGGTTT
>CAMZCW010000182.1 GCA_947305045.1 uncultured Bacteroidales bacterium
CCCTGCTGGCCGCCACCGTGCTGGCTGCCCGGGCGCAGAACACCCAGGAAGCTGCAGCAGAGGCTGCCGCCGCCCTGAGCGCCGCGGAGGATGTCCCGGAGAAAGTGGAAAAGCCCAAATACTGGACCAATTCCGTCCTCACCAACATCAACTTCGGCCAAACCTACCTGAGCCAGTGGGCGGCAGGTGGTTACAACAACCTGTCCCTGGCCGGCAATGTGGACGCCAGCGCCAACTACGCCAAAGATAAACTCACCGGCACCAACCGCATTCAGTTGGACTATGGTTTCCTGTGGAGCGCAGACAAACCCATTCTCCAGAAGAACAAGGACCGCATGTACATTGAGTCCAAATGGGGCTACGAAACGCCGGTGCGCCACCTGTCCTACTCCGCCACCTTCGACTTCCTGAACCAGTTTGGCCGCAACTATGACTATAAAACACCGGCCACCAAGTACGACGATGACGGAAATCAACTGGATCCCACCTCAGAAGACTGGCTGGGCGCCCGCGTACTCAAGTCCGGATTCATGGCTCCCGCCTATATCAATCTGGGTATCGGTGTGCTGTGGACCCCGGCACCGTGGGTCTCCGTGAACTTTGCGCCCGCCACCGGAAGTGCCGTGATAGTAACCATTCCGGAGCTGCGCTACACCTACGGTATGGACCTGAGAGATGCAGACAAGTACAAAGATTTGGCAGAGCTGGAGGGAAAAGAGATTCGTAAATACAACCATGACAATGGTTATTACGACAATTTCCGCCCCGCCCGTATGGAATTCGGTGCCCAGCTCAAGATTGACATGGGATGGGTCATCAACGACAACTTCTCCTACACCACCCAGTTCACTGCTTTTTACAACTACCTCAGACCCAAGGTGGAACCGCGTCTGACCTGGGACAACAAGGTGTACTGGAAACTGCGTAAGTTCTTTGCCCTCACCGTGTCCACCAACCTCATCTATGACCCGCTCGTGCGCGTACGGGATACAGACAAAGATGGCAAGGCCGATGCCAAAGGCGTCCAGTTCAAAGAGTATCTGGAGTTCGGTTTTACCTATAGCTTCTCACATCAGCGCTAATGCTTCTGCTTGCAGTCAGCGGAGGCATTGATTCTATGTGCCTTATGGAAAAGGTCCGTCAGGAAGGCGGGCCTTTTGCCGTTGCACACTGCAACTTTGGTTTACGGGGCAGCGAGAGTGACGCGGACGAAGCCTTTGTCCGTTCGCAGGCGGCCCGTCACGGCCTCCCCTGCCATGTGAAGCGTTTTGACACAGAGGCGTTTGCATCGGCAGAGGGAATTTCCATCGAGATGGCGGCCCGGCGGCTGCGGTACCACTGGTTCGGGCAGTTGTGCCGGGAACACGGGTATGAGGCCGTGGCCGTGGCACACAATGCCAACGACAATGCGGAGACGCTCATACTGAATTTGTTACGCGGAACAGGGCTCAAGGGTATCACGGGCATGAAGGCGGAAGGCTTTCTTCCAGATCCGGACTATGGGGACATTCCCCTTCGGAGGCCGTTGCTCTCCATGACCCGGGAAGAGATTGAAGCGTTTGCCCGCGAGAGGGGCCTCACCTGGCGCGAAGACAGCACCAATGCCCTGAACGCGTACAAACGCAACAGAATCCGCAACCAGGTCTTCCCCATTTTCGCCACCATCAACCCTTCCTTCGTCCAAACCCTGAACCGGGATATGGAGCGATTCGCCGCAGAACTGAATCTCATCCTCAAAAACGGCCAAATTCAAGGACGAGAAGCCGAAAACCAGGCTCTCGTCCTCAAAAACAGCCAAAATCAAGGACGAGAGGAGGCACATACCTCCTCTCGTGAGTATCTTATTACTGTGGAGGAGTGGGATGGAACGGAGGCGGTGAAGCAGCCGGAGGGGGTGCTGATTCTGGATGCGGATAAGGTTGGAGAATATGTGGAGGGAGCCTGGGAGAGCGGAGACTGGATAAAGCCGCTGGGGGCACCGGGGCGCAAGAAACTGCAGGACTGGTTCACGGACCATCACATCCCGGCCGACGAAAAACCATTTGTACCGCTCCTGAAAAGCGCGGCAGAGCCGCACCATGTGCTGGCCGTTATCCCCTGCTGCATCGACCATAGCGTACGCGTCACTGCAACCACCCGCCGGATTCTTCGCATTTCCGCAAAAAATGGTTAACTTTGCAGGCTACGATTCCCGGTCATGCCGGGAATGACGGGAATGAAAAAATAAACGTTATACAATATGAACAGAAAAGTACTTCTGATGATTCTGGACGGCTGGGGTGAAGGCCGTCACGACTACTCCAACGCTATCTGGACCCAGGGGGCCCCGAACATTGACGCCCTGCGCGCCAAGTATCCTTCCTCCCACCTGCAGGCCTGCGGTGAGTTTGTAGGCCTTCCGGACGGCCAGATGGGCAACTCCGAGGTGGGCCACATGAACCTGGGCGCCGGCCGCGTGGTGTATCAGGACCTGGTGAAGATCAACATCGCCTGCCGTGAGCATAAACTACTGGAAAACAAAGAGATAAAGGCAGCCTATGACTATGTGAAGCAGAGCGGCAAAAAACTGCATCTGATGGGCCTTACCTCCCACGGCGGCGTGCACAGCTCCCTGGACCACGTGTACGAATTCCTGCGCGTAGCCAAGGAAGAAGGACTGGACAAAGTGTATGTCCACGCCTTCATGGACGGCCGTGACACAGACCCGCATAGCGGCCTGGGGTTCGTCAAGGAGCTGGAAGAGAAAATGGCCCAGACCACCGGTAAGGTAGCCTCCGTATGCGGCCGTTTCTATGCCATGGACCGCGACAAACGCTGGGCCCGCGTAAAAGAAGCCTACGACCTGCTGGTAGAAGGCAAGGGTGCGGCATTCGAGAGTGCCCAGGCCGGTATCCAGGCCAGCTATGACGCGGATGTGACGGACGAATTCATCAAACCCATCGTCGTAACGGAGAACGGCAAGCCCGTGGCCACTATCGAGGAAGGCGACGCCATCATCTTCTACAACTTCCGCAACGACCGCGCCCGTGAGCTCACCGCCGTCCTCACCCAGCAGGACATGCCGGAAGAAGGGATGCACACCATTCCGCTGTACTACTGCTGCCTTACCCCGTACGACGCATCCTTCAAGGGCGTGCACATCCTCTTTGACAAGGAACTGGTGCAGGACACCCTGGGAGAGACCGTCTCCAAGGCCGGGAAACACCAGCTGCGCATTGCGGAAACCGAAAAATACGCCCACGTGACCTTCTTCTTCAACGGCGGCCGCGAGACCGTCTTCGAGAATGAGGACCGCATCCTGGTGAACAGCCCCAAAGTACCCACCTATGACCTTCTGCCGGCCATGAGCGCTCCGGAAGTAGCAGAAAAACTCATCGCCCAAATCCGCACGGAAAAACAGGACATGATTATCCTGAACTTCGCCAACGGTGACATGGTGGGGCATACGGGTGTTTATACATCTATCACCCAGGCCGTTTCCTGCATTGACCGCCTGGTGAAAGCAGTGGTGGACGAGGCCATTGCGCACGATTATGTGGTGCTGCTTACCGCAGACCACGGCAACGCAGACTTCGCCGTGAACGCAGACGGTACGCCCAACACCGCCCACTCCCTGAACACCGTTCAGTTTGTGGTCATCAACGCCGGTGAAAGCGTGAAAAGCGTCAAGGACGGCGCCCTGTGCAACGTGGCTCCCACCATCCTGAAACTGATGGGCATCCCGCAGCCGTCGGCCATGACTGCGGAGCCGCTCATATAAGAGATTCTTCGCTTCGCTCAGAATGAGATCTATGGAATTCACAGCCAAATCTTTAGCACAGTTACTGAAAGGAACGGTTGAAGGAGACGAGAACGCCACGGCCACCAAGTTCGCCAAGATTGAACACGGCAAGCCGGGCACGCTCAGTTTCTTCGCCAATCCCAAATACGAACCTTTTGTCTATAGCAGCAAGGCCTCTATCCTCATCGTCAATAAAGACTTTGTGCCCAAAGAGCCGGTGACCCCTACCCTGGTGCGCGTAGAGAACGCGTATTCCGCCATCGCCGACCTCCTGAAGTACGTGGCCGACAAAAAGAAAAAGGCCAAATGTCATCGCAGCCTCCGGGCCCGCTGGTTCCTGAGCACCCACTTTGGGAAACGCGTGTATCTGGGCGCCTTCTCCTACGTGGGGCGTCACACCACGGTGGGAGACAACACCATTATCCACGAGCAGGTGTATATTGGCGAGAACTGCAAGATTGGCAAGAACTGCATCTTTTATCCCGGCGTACGCATTTATCCGGGCATGGTGATTGGCAATAACGTCATCCTGCACAGCGGTGTAGTGATTGGGGCCGATGGCTTTGGCAACGCCCCGCGTCCGGACGGCAGCTGGGAAAAGATTGAGCACCTGGGGAACGTAATCATTGGCGACGATGTGGAGATTGGCGCCAATTCCACCGTGGACCGCGCACAGATGGAATCCACCATCATCGGCAACGGTGTCCGCATTGACAACCTGTGCATGATTGCGCACAACGTGGTCATTGGCGACCATACGGTGATGGCCGCACAGACGGGTATCGCCGGCTCCACCGAAGTGGGCAAATACTGCATCTTCGCAGGCCAGGTGGGCATTGCCGGTCACGTAAAGATTGCCGATCACACCACCATCTGCGCCCAGGGCGGCGTCATTGGAAATATCCGCAAGGAAGGTGAAGTACTGGTTGGCTCCCCTGTCATGGAAGCCAAGAAATATATGAAGGCTTACGCCCTGTTCAAGCGCGCCGCAGAAAGCTAATCGGCATTCCCGTTTGGGATTTAATCATATTTTACTTATCTTTGTGCACTTTTAGAGAGGTGTAACAGAGATAAGTTCTGCATGCATATTAATCAGCATACATTAAAAAAAGCATACTACTTTCAGGGGAAGGGCTTACACACAGGCACATATGCCCACATGAAGATTATGCCTGCTCCGGCAGATTCCGGCATTAACTTCCGCCGGACAGACCTCCGCAGCAAACCCATTATCGAAGCCCTGGCAGAGA
>CAMZCW010000183.1 GCA_947305045.1 uncultured Bacteroidales bacterium
ACCTCGCTCACGGGACCGCCGAAGGGCAGGTCGCTGGTGGCAAGGGCGGCCGATGCGGCCAGACCGGCAAGGGCATCCGGCTGGATGTCTTTCTCCGCCGAGATGAGCATTACATTCACAAAGACCTCCAGGTGGAAGTCCTCCGGCCACAGCGGGCGGATGGGACGGTCCACAAGACGGGCGATGAGCACCTCATAGTCAGAGGGGCGGCTTTCGCGCTTGAGGAAACCTCCGGGGAAACGGCCGGCGGCATAGTATTTTTCACGATAATCCACGGTGAGGGGCATGAAGTCCGTACCCTCTTTCACCTCCGTGGCGCAGGTGACGGTGGCGAGCAGCATGGTGCCACCCATTTTCACAACGGCAGAACCGGCAGCCTGTTTGGCGAGTTTTCCGGTTTCGATCTCGATTACCCGACCGTCGGGTAACGTGATGGTCTTTTTGATAATGTTCATCTGATTACGTCTTTGTTTCGTCTATATTCATCTTCCCTTGCGGAGGATGTTTTTTTCCTTTGTTGCGGCCGGAATTTATTCCGTTCCGCAATTCCGATTGTTTCTCATTAAAAAGGGGGAGAGAATATGCCTTGCATATTACTCTGCCCCCGTTTTTTCCTATCCTTTTGCTTATCGGCGGAGACCCAGCTCCTTAACGATAGCCCTGTATCTCTCGATGTCGATTCTCTGGAGGTAGTCCAGCAGCTGACGACGCTTACCGACCAGGCGGAGAAGGCTGCGACGCGTTACCACGTCTTTCTTGTTCTTCTTCACGTGCTCTGTAAGGTGAGCGATACGGTAGGAAAATAAAGCAACCTGACTCTCAGGAGAGCCGGTGTCCTTATTGGACTTCCCGTACTTCGCGAAAATCTCTTGCTTTTTCTCAGGCTGTAAATATTCTGCCATGATGCAATGAGTTTTTGTTTGTTGTTACTGGCTCTTTTGGGGACCGTCCCGCAAAAAAGCCTGCAAATGTACAAAATTTATTTGTAACAGCCAAATCTTTCTGGCGTATACACCGGCTTTTGCCCCGTCCTATTTTTCCTGCTGCTTCAGTTCGTCCAACTTCTTTTCCAGCGCGTCCAGTTTCTCCATGAGCTTGGCATTGTCGTCGTCCTGCATGGCGTCCACAAAGATGGAGTTCACCAGCGACACGCCCAGGATGCCGCCAAAGAAGAAGATGATGGCAAAGCCGGCCCGGGACAGATGGCCGACAATGTCGGAGCTGTTCTGGGCGATGCGTACGGGCACGGCGCCCCAGTCGTCCCCCGAGAAGTAACGGAAAATGGTATAGAGCGACACGCCCGGATTCCCAAACAGGTCCGGGACGATCTTACTATATAAGGTAGAAGCCAGGATGGACGTCACAAACACAATGACCACAAAGGCGATAATGACAATGAGGGAAGCCCTGGCAGCCACCTTGAAGCCCTTGAGGAGGCCGTCCACATTGGGGATGAACTTGAACAGGCGGAAGGACTTGAAGATACGCAGCGCCCGGAGGGACAGCAGGATGTTGGTGGCCAGGTCGAAGTCCAGGAAGCTGTTCATCAGGGACGGAATGGCCACCACCGTCAGGATAAAGTCGAAGCGGTTCCAACCGTCCTTCCAATAGTCCTTCCATCCGTAGGTGCTAATTTTGACGATGGCTTCTATGACAAACAGGATGGTAAAGAAGGAGTCGCTCCAGATGAAAAAGGTGGAGGCTTCGAAAAACCCTCCCACAAAGATGGCGATGGTGTTTACCAGCACCAGGACGAGCATCATCCGGTCGTTTGTGAAGAAGGATTGGATGGCGTTCTGCTTTCCCATGTGAAATACCTTATAATTGTTGGCACGAAGATACGAAAAATAATTAAGACTTAAAGCCGTAAAATGAAAACACCTAATAGACAATGCATTACGCAAAATCACCTATGCGGATTTACATAGGTGATTTTGCATAATATACTGATAATCAGACGCTTTTATTTTACGACACACTCGGTGTTGTTCATGTACAGGTGCCATAACGCTGCCAGACATCGATGCTGTGACCACCCTGACCGCCTTGCCAGTCAAAGCAGATGGAGAAACGGTAACGGGAAAGCGTTTGAGCGCAACTGGCTATACCGCAGCGAGGTTTTCGACGGCGGAGAGCTGGTCCTGGACATGGGGATCGAGCCATCGGCCTGCTGGGACGCTTCCCGCCCTCCGGTAGACCGATAATGATTCAAGAGAGGCTGACCAAGTTGGTCGGCCCCTTTTTCTATATTCCAGTACCCGCAAATCAGGAAATGGCGTCCAGGCTGGGGTTGAAGTTCCGCTGAACCATGCCGGCAAAGAGGACGGAGATCTCCTTTACGCTCAGGCCCAGACCCTTGCCCATGTTATAGACAAAGTTCACCTCCTTCTCCCCTATCTCCCTGTCGGCCAGAATAATGCCAATGATGTATTCCAGCATGCCGGGTTTGAGACCCGGGTTGATGGAAAGGATGGTGTTCACGGACTCTTGGAAGAGGGCGTCCACATCAGACTTGGCCACCGACTCCAGGAAACTCTTGGGGAAGATGTTGCTGCCGGAAAGGGTGCGGATGATTTGCTCGTACTCCTCTTTGCTCACGCTCCCGTCCACATTGGCGGCGATGATGCCGGCCGTAGCCACAAACACCGACATGGGTTCGTCCAGGGGATTGTTCCCCACCTTGAGCAAAATCTGGATGAGTTCCTCCATCCCGTTATCCAGCTCTATCTGGTTCCGGGCGCTGGCGAACAGGTTGATGGCCTGCACGCGGATGGGGTTCACCGGATGGTCATAGTGGCTCATGCCGCCGCCCCTGAGGAAATAGTCCAGGTGCTCGCTGTTATTGGCCAGGAGGTCGTCAATGCTCACCTGCATCTTCTCCAGGTCCAAGCCGGAGGCCATCTTGAAGAAGGCGGTGACACAGGCCTCCAGGTTCCCGCAGGCGATGTACCCGTAGCGGTCCGCCACCAGTTCCGCCAGGTTGTCGTGCAGGTGAATCTTGTACTGCAGCGTAATGGGGATTTGGGTGGATTGGGGCGGGTACACAAAGTTGATCAGGCGCCTTAGGGCCGTATCCTGGTTAATCAGATGCCCCAGCTCATGACCAATCACAAACTTGAGCTCGTCCTCGCTCATGAGGTTGAACAGTTCCGAATTCACATTGACGATATGGGGATGCTCGCTATCTTCCGCCGCGATGGAGAAGGCATTGATGGAGGAATCACCCGTGACATAGTAGTCCACTTTCTCCTGAAAATTCAGGCGCTCCTGGACTTCATGGCACAGGTTGTAAAAATTCCCCAGCAGGTTTTTGTCGGCCTTCATGCAGTGGCCTTCCATCCGGCTCCGCCAATAGTCGTCGTCGGTGCCCCCTTGGGCATTTTTGAGGACAAAGCGTACTACATCGCCCTCAAGGGCATGATAAATTTGGCCGGCAAGCGCCTGCTCCAGCTGGATCTCGGGTTTAAGGACTCTGGTCATAGTGGGTTATGTCATTGGTTATTACCCACAAATATAACTATAATTTCCGATTCATCCCCCTAAAACCCCACCGGGGCCAGCAGAAGGGTGGCCAGAAGGAGCCCCAGGCCCAGTACCAGGAGCACGGCGACCAGCTTCCAAGCCCCCCTCAGCCACTTTTCGTAGGGGACACGGGCCATGGCCAGCGCCGCCATGAGGACGCCGGAGGTGGGGGTGATCATGTTGGTGAACCCGTCGCCAAACTGGAACGCCAGCACCATCGCCTGCCGTGACACGCCCACCAGGTCCGAGAACGGGGCCATGATGGGAATGGTGATGGCCGCCTTGGCCGTGGCACTGGGGATGAGGAAGTTGATTACCGCCTGGATGCCATACATGGCCGTGAGGGAGGAGGCCTCCCCCGTTCCGTCCAGCGAGTCCTGCATGCCATGCAGGATGCTGTCCACAATTTTTCCGTCCTGCAGGATAATGACAATCCCGGAAGCAAACCCCACCACCAGGGCGGCCGGGAGGATGTCCTTGGCGCCGGCTATGAGCTCGTCCGCTATGCGGTTGGCCGGGAAGCGGGCAATGATACCGCAAAGGATGCCCATGGCCAGGAACAGGCCGGTAATTTCGGCCATGTACCAGCCCCAGAGGGTGGCCCCGGCGACAAGGGCAATGACGGCGACAAGCAGCACCCCCAGAATCCACGCCTGTCTTGCAGAAAGGGCTTCCGCCTTGAGGGCACTCCCCTCCTGCGGCTCCCGCCGGGTCCGTTTGGCATAAAGGACCACAAACAGGCAGAGCAGCCCGGTCAGGAAGGCCCAGCAGAAGATGCGGTAGCCCATGCCGGAGAAAGGCGGAAGGTCCGCCATGCCCTGGGCAATCCCCACCGTAAAAGGATTGAGAAAGGCACTGGAAAAGCCAATGTTGGAGGCCACATACACCACCAGAAGGCCCATCACGGCGTCATAGCCCATGGACACCACCAGCGGAACCACAATCCCCACAAAAGGAATGGCTTCCTCGCTCATGCCAAACACCGCACCGCCCAGGGAGAAAAGGAGCGTAAGCGCCACCAGGACCCATTTGTCTTTATGGCCGATAAGGGCGATGAACCGGCGGATGCCCGCATCTACGGCTCCGGTGGCGGTGAGAAGGGAAAACGCCCCGCCCACCACCAGGATGAAGATGATGATGCCCGCCTGCTTGACAAAGCCCTGGTAGATGGCGGAGAATACCTGCCAGGTTTGCGGAGCAGCCTCCACCTCCTCATAGGTAAGCGCTCCATCTTCCGCCGTGACATACTGCCCGCCCGGCACAAACCAGGTAAGGACGGCGCACAGCACAATGAGGATGGCGATGATGACGTATGTGTTGGGCAGTTTCTTCATATCCGCTGAATATGCTCTTATTTCGTTTTCTCAGTAATCAGATTCCGGGCTTTGACCATTTCCTCTTTCAGCAGTTCCAGGCTTTCCGCATCCAATAACTTCATGGATTGGCTGGTGTCATTTTTGGTCAGGATATACGCCGTC
>CAMZCW010000184.1 GCA_947305045.1 uncultured Bacteroidales bacterium
GCCTGCTGAAGAACCGTGAAATCCTGAAGAAAAAATATGCGTCCCTTCCAGCGCCGCTGTATCAGGAACTCGCTATGGATTCCCAGGACGCCAAATTGCTCCGGACCATTGACGCCTATGTGCAGGCACATCTGACCGACGACAAGCTAAATGTGGATGCTTTGGCTGCGGAAGCCTGTATGAGCGTATCGTCCCTGTTCAAGAAGATGAAGCATCTGGTAGGGATGGGGCCGAGCGAGTACATTATGACAGCACGCCTTAAGCAGGCGGCAGCGCTTTTGAGGAATACGGACCTTCCTGTTTCGGAGATCTCAGCCCGTACGGGGTTCCGCTCACCTTCTTATTTCTCCAGTTGCTTTAAAGCAAGTTTTAGAATCACGCCCAAGCAGTATCGGGGCAAATAGGGGTATATCCCGATTTTTGGGATTTTTTTACCGATTTTTCATATTTCTCCTTCATGGTTTCAGCGATATTTGTCTCAACGTAGCAAAGAATCGTAAAAACCATGTATATGAAAACACTGTACTTACCACCAGACACTCTGCGGGTAAATCTTCAAGCAGAGTCCTTCTTATGCCAGTCAGGCATGGATAAAGGGAATGGATCCATTAGCCCGGTATCGTCATTGGATTACAACGACGACGTCTGGACGCCCATCTTGTAATCAAAAAAGATTTTGTATATGAAAAAAGAAAAAGCAAAGTATTTAAAACCGGATTTCTCCGTTGTCTTGCTGTACGCGGAATCCGTTGTATGCGATTCATATTCAGGAGACATCGATCCCGTAGATGAAGCAGCTGATAACAACGACTGGTCGAATATTTATTAAGCGTAATAAAAACAAAAATCGATATGAAAAAGTATTTATCTTTTGCAATTGTTGCCGTCTTTGGCTCCAGCTTGCTCCTTTCCTGCAACAAGGAAAAAGACTTCCAGCCGGAAGAGATCCTTCCGGATCAGGAAAACCCCGTTGTAGACCCTCAGGAAAATGAGGATGATGTTGTGATGGTATTCTCCGCTTCGCTGGGGGATCCCACGGAGACCAAGACGTATATCACCACCCCGGAAGAGAGCGGCCCCAATGAAGGCAAATATGTCCCCAAGTGGAGTAGTTCTGATAAGATTAATGTCAAAGGCGTTGTTTCTGCTGCTGGCGTTAGAAGTGCAGATTTTACCACTGCCAGTTTCACTTTAAGTGAGGAAGTGACGGGGCCTTTTTATGCTATCGCCCCCTCAGATGAGGACCGGACATGGGATGCGGAAAATACCCGATTCAGCGTTCTTGTTAAAGGGACCGGGGCTCCTCAGAAATACAGGAATTATACGGATGGGTCATCGGATGACCGCGGGACCAATCCCACGTACGATATGTCCCATGCTATCCTAGCTGCGTATAGTGAAAACACCACACTTCAGTTCCAACAGCTGACATCTTACTTCAAGCTAACGTTCACAAAGGGTGCCGGTGTTTCCGAAGGAACCAAGATCAAGACGATTTATATCCGTCAGGGAGAAGCTGCCGATACGCCCAATATTGCAGGAACCTGGCGTGTAACCTTCGATGGCAACGGCGTTGCATCGATAGTCCCGTCAACTCTTACGGCTATTATTGCATATAACTGCATGGTCAATGGAGGCACCGCTACCGACGGCGTTGCTTTTGGATCTCCGGTTATCATTACGCTGCCTTCATACAATTTCTCAAACGGCCTTATCATTACTGTCAAGGATACGGAAGACCACTTCCAGTCCTTTGGCATCCCCGCCGCCAGTGCTGACCTTTCCACCAAGAAGGGTACCCTCATCACCAAAACTCTTACCTATAATCCTCAGAGCGGCACTATCAACAGTGTTGAGGACTGGGAGGCCTTCGCCGCTGCCGTCAATGCAGAGGTAGAAGACTGGGATCTGTACAAATGGGTTGGAAACGGGACCGTTAAGCTTGGCGCTGATATTGAAGCAGCATCCCTCACCAGAATCACTAATTTTAAATATACTTTCGATGGCCAGGATCACTCCATTACTCGCACTGGGAGTACAGTTCCGCTCTTTGAAACCATAAGTGGGGAGGTGAAAAATCTGGTGCTGGAAGGATCTATGACAAAGACCGGAGACGTAAGTGGTGGCTTAGTCCCCTTGGCATATACCTTGGCTGCTGGAGGAAAAATCACATCGGTGACTAATAGAATGTCACTTACAACAGGAACGGAAGAATCTGGTGCAAGAGATTGTATCGTCGCCGGAATTGTAAAAGAGGTCCAAGGCGGCACGATCGAAGGGTGCAATAATAGGGGCACAATTATGGTGAATATTGATGTGGCTGGAAATAGTCGACTTTGTCGCGTTGCTGGTATTGTGGCCGATATCGATAATGTAACGGAGAATGTGCTTATAAAGGACTGCAAGAATTTTACTGCGATAACTGTTAATCCTACGGCCACAGCGAATAACAAGGGCGTAAATGCTGGCGCGCTTGGAGGCATAGCAGCTAGGATTAATAGCAATAGTTATACGGTTTCTTTCAATAATTGTGATAACGAAGGAACTATTCAATGGAATCCGAAACACCCTCTAACGTCTACAACGGATAATACTATTAGTGTGAGAAGAGCCATTTGTATTGGAGGAATTATTGGCAATGGAGCTCCTATTACAATGTCTGGTGCTTATGGAATGACAGAACCGACTACCACGAATGGATTTATAGTGTCATTGGAGAACTGTAATAATATTGGAGATATAAATGCGTACGCGATTTCCTATTATGGGCAGACTTTTGGCGGTAAAGGGTATATAGCCTCAATCGCAGCAAATGCTCTTCAGGCAAATGGAAAGGTGTATATTGGTGGTCTTGCTGGCGCACTTTTGGGACAGGATGCCCAAAAAGCGACAATAAATACATGCACAAATGAGGGAACTATTACCCCTTACAATAGTGCTACTTCTGGATCTGACTATGCCTCTAACCAAGCCGGCTTCAATGCGATGTTAGGTGGTTTGGTTGGTTACGGTGGCTATCTCTCCATTAGTGATTGCACAGCCGGAGGAATACTTGGAACAAAAGCGCGACATATGTTTTCTTTGGGTGGCGTTATCGGCTTTGCTGTGAGACCATTCTTCATCTCATCGACAACTGTCACTGCAACTGGATACTTCCTCGGTGGCACTAGCCCTTCAGACGAAACTGGTGCTACTCCCACAAGACAGATAACTAGTAACAACATCGCGTATTATGCTGCATGTCCGTCAAAGATTGAAAATTCATCCTTGACAAATGTCACACCGTCTCTGTCGGGCAGCATCATTTATTCCACTTGCTCAATTACAGGAACTTTTTACCGTCGTCTTGCCACTTTCACAACTACAACAGACCAGACGAGCAAAGATTATTCTGAAGTCAGCAAGGAGGTTAGTGAGGGCTACTTGGTTCGCGGCATCGGCAATCCTCAGGCAAGTACTGGTGTCACTATTGAATAACAATTTCTATGACCCGCAAAGTCTTATACGGAGTTCTCCTCCTTGCTCTGGCATCCTGCACCCGTGAGGTGCAGGATGCCGGGGTGGAGGCGGTCCGAACCAGGCTCACGGCCGGAATCTTGGCCGTGGAGACCAAGACCTGGCTGGACAGCGAGGGCGGCGGTTCACCGCTCAAGGTGTACTGGTCCAATGGCGACCGTATCCTTGTCAACGGACAGCTATCATCGGAAGTAAGCGTCCAGCCCGGGGAAAAGGTGAGTGCCGTGGAATTCTCCTTCCGCAGCATATCGGCCCCCTTCAAGGCCTTCTATCCGGCCGATGCCGTGACAGAAATACACGAGGATGGTTCGCTGGACGTTCTTGTGCCCGATGTTCAGGCCTATAGTCCTACGAGCTTCGCAAATGGCACTGCTTTTCTCTACGGGTATGCAGAAGATGGCGACAAAGTGGCGTTGAAGAACCTCTGCGCGGCCATCAAGGTGAACCTGAAGGATGCCGCAGCGGCGAACATCTCCTCCGTGACCCTGTATTCACTGGGACAGCCTGTTGCGGGTGCGTTCAACCTGAATCCGGAAACCGGTGAGCTCGTTCCCTCGGATGGGAAAAAAACCATTACGCTGGACATCGGAGACGGCATTTCACTGAGCCCGGAAGGCACCAACTTCTGGTTTACCATCCCTGCCGGCGCCTATCCGAAAGGCTTCCAGCTGAGTTTTGTCCGTGCCGACGACCATCGTGCCATGCTGTGCAACTGGACCCCGACGGGCGACGTTGTTGCCGGCAGACTCTATTGCTTTGAAGATGTGGCCTTTGTGGCAGCTGCCAAGGATATTGAGACCGCCGATGAGTGGGAAGAATTCGCCCTTGCCTATAACGGGGGCGGCGACATGTCCAAGTTCCTGTACAAGGACGGCTCCGTCCGTCTGGGCGCGGATATATCGGCCGATAACTTAACTTCCCTGAACGATTGGACGCTAGCTTTTGACGGCCAGGGCTACAGCATTACGCGTTCCGAAGCCGTGGCTCCGCTGTTCGGCGCCATTTCCGGCAGTGTTTCCCGGCTTACTTTGAAGGGTGAGATGACGCTGGATGGAAGCAGCAGTTTTAATGCCGCGCTTGCGCCTTCGCTTGTCGCGGGAGGCTCCATTACAGCTGTCGTCAACCAAATGAATGTGACGCTTTCCTCCGGTGAATCCACGGTAGTGTGTCTGGCCGGCATTGTAGGCTCCATGAGCGGAGGAACGTTGACTAATTGCAGCAACGAAGGGAACCTCACCTCTAACATAGACTGCTCTTCCGGAAAGCGCAATGTGCAGCTTGCCGGTATTGTGGGGCAGGTGAGGGAACTCTCGGCCGACGTCTCCATCAGCGGCTGTTCTAACAGCGGGACCCTTACCCTGAATCCCTCCGGCCAGGGTTCGGCCAACTATATTCGCTACGGCTCCCTGGGCGGCATTGTGGCCTGGATGCGGGATGCCTCTTATGCCCTGACCATTTCCGGA
>CAMZCW010000185.1 GCA_947305045.1 uncultured Bacteroidales bacterium
GGCCCTGGTGGCCACATTATCTTCTATTTTCACCGGGAGGGATTTCCCGGAGACGGTAATCTTGATGGCTGCAGGCATCGTGACGGGCTCTTCTTCTGGCAAATCTGTTACAATCGGATCGGGAATCATCTCACAAGACAGCAAAGTTGGGAGCAATACCAGGGAGAGAATGTTGATGACGAACGTTCGGATCATGTCTTATTTCAGATTCTCTTCAAAAAAGGATTGAATCCTGTCGTAGGGAATTACGCCGGCGACATCGTCGTAGAGATCCACGTGGGAGGCACCGGGGATGATCATGAGTTCCTTGTTCGCGCCGGTCAAGAGGCCAAAGGCGTATTCACTGAAGTAGCGGCTGTGTGCCTTTTCGCCGTGGATGAGGAGCACGGGAGTCTCAATCTCTCCGGCCCAGGCCAGGAGGGGCTGGTTCAGGAAACTCTGGCAGCCGATGATGTTCCAGCCGTCGGTGGAGTTGCCGCTGCGCTCGTGATAGCCCCGAGGAGTCTTATAGTAAGCGTGATAGTCCTTGACAAACCAGGGCGCATCCTCAGGAAGGGGGTCGATGACGCCGCCGGCACGCTCATAGGTACCTGCGGCATAGTCCTTCGTACGCTGGGCAGCCAAGGCCCGGCGCTTTTCCTGACGCTGTTCGGGCGTATCCTCGCTGGCGAAATAGCCTTCCACATTGACCTTGCTCATGTCATACATGGTGCTTGTCACGGTAGCCTTGATACGCGGATCAAGGGCCGCAGCATTGATGGCCATGCCGCCAAAACCGCAGATGCCTATGATGCCGATGCGTTCGGGATCAACCAGATCGCAGGTGGAAAGGAAGTCCACTGCCGCAAGGAAGTCCTCCGTATTAATGTCCGGGGAAGCCATCCTACGGGGCTCGCCACCGGATTCTCCGGTATAGGACGGGTCAAAGGCAATGGTCAGGAATCCGCGCTCAGCCATGTGCTGGGCGTAGAGTCCGCTCGACTGCTCCTTCACGGCGCCGAAAGGACCGCTTACCGCAATGGCGGCAAGCTTTCCTTCCACATTTTTGGGAACATACAGATCGGCCGCCAGTTCGATGCCATAGCGGTTGTGGAAGGTGACCTTGCTGTGGTTCACCTTTTCGGATTGGGGAAAGGTCTTGTCCCATTCCCGGGTAAGCGTCAGTTTGTTCATATTCTTGTCAGTATTCGATTGGCAGGCAAGCAGCATCAGGGATGCGGCGCAGACTGTAAGGATAGATTTGATTGTCATATCGTTGAAGTTGATGATGCAAAGGTAGGCGGTCTTCCGGAGTTTCTTTTACCGATTTTTGTCCAAATTCTACCAATTTCGCAGAACTTTACGTATTTTTGAGAAATTATATACCTTTTCAAGCGTAATGAAGAACATTCTGCACGTATCTACCCCCAATGTATACGCCCGTTTCGTGGGCGCACGGGAATTGCATCCCCTGGTGAGCATCATCCACTACGACGAGGTGTCGCCCATCCACTCCAGCCTGAATCATTATGGCGTCTATGGTCTCTTCATCCAGAAGAATTTCCCCAAAAATCTCACCTATGGCATGAAGATGTTCGACGCCGCCGATGGTTCCATCATTGCCGTGGAGCCGGGCCAGATAGGCGGCAAGGAGGACGATGGCGAGGATATTTATATCAGGGGATGGGCATTGCTGTTCTCTCCGGAGCTCCTCCGGGGTACTGACCTGGAGGCAAGGATGAAAGACTATCACTTCTTTTCCTATTTCGCCGTCGAGACTTTGAAAATGGAGCCTTCGGAATGGAGCCGTATCACACAACTGCTCGTACAACTCAGGCACGAACTGCAGGAGAACGAGGACACACCTGCACTACGGAACGTTATCCTCGGATACATACGCCTTATCCTGGAATACTGCCAGCGAATCTATCTGCGCCAGCTCTCAAAAGAAGACAAGACCTCATCGGATATTCTCAAACGCTTCCATAACCTTCTCCGGCAATACTATCTGGACGGCCGGCAGATGGACCTCGGCGTCCCCTCCGTCCAGTATTGCGCGGAACAGTTGGCCTATTCGCCCCGCTATCTGGGCGATGTGATCCACAAATCCACCGGCGGCACGGCCATCGGTTACATCCACGTTTTTGTGATTGAACAGGGTAAGAATCTCCTGATGAACGGCCATAACATAGGCGAAACCGCACACCTCCTGGGCTTCGAGTTCCCGCACCACTTCACCCGTCTCTTCAAGAAAGTAACGGGGATTACGCCGACCGATTTCCTGGGGAGAGCTTCTTCGAATTAAGACTTCCCTGCTTTCTGCAATGCATCGCAGGTTTCTGAAAGCCATGCTTCGTAGTGGTCGTAAGGTGTCTGGATCCACCTGTCCAGAAGCTTGTTCAACGAAGCGATATCCTCTTTGATACGGGTGCACCTGTACTGTTCCGGGTCGCGGTTGACCATCACGACATGATTGTTATCTTCCTTGAAGTCAACCCGGTAAATACAATGGCCCGTCCAACTGCGGTGCGCCCAAAGCGTGGATCCCTCCATATACCAGAACCACTTGTCCTCCATGGCCTGTGGAATATGTCCGCAATGGAGCGCATCCATTTCCGCTTCGCTGAAAGTCCTCTTCAGCACGAAAGACTCATGCTGTTCCGGCATGGGCTCCGTTTTCCAGTCATCGCGACGGGCAACGCGTGTCTTGTCATTCCGATCTTCCGCCATATTCAAAAGATTATGCAACGCTAAGTTACAAAAGTTCGAAAAATAATTCCGACCTTTACAAGAGAAATAATCCGGGAATAAATTAATCATGCATTGTTATATGAAAAGATTTTTATTCTTCACCTCCTTTCTTTTTGCCATCATCCTGCTGTCTTCCTGCACGGACGGCAATGCCTGGGTAAAAGTACAGGGAAACAAATTCATCAACCCCGAAGGGAATGAAATGGTGTTTCGCGGACTCTGCTTTTCGGATCCGGTAAAACTGGTCCGTGACGGGCAGTGGAATGAACGCTACTTTGCCGCTGCGGCCGACTGGGGAGCCAACGTGGTGCGCTTTGCCGTGCATCCGGCAAATCTGAATTCGATGGGTTGGGAGGAAACCTTCGCCGCGATGGACCAGGGTATTGCCTGGGCCAAACAGCTCGGAATGTATGTCATCATGGACTGGCATTCCATCGGAAACCTCAAGGAAGAACGCTACACCTCCCCTATGTACAACACAACCCAAGAAGAGACTTTCCGGTTCTGGCGTACCGTTGCCCAGCGTTATAAGGACGAACCCACCGTTGCGCTCTATGAACTGTTCAACGAACCCACGGTAACTGCCGAAGGCGTCGGTTCCTGCACTTGGGGCGAATGGAAGCAAATGCAGGAGCAAATGATCGACACCATCCGAACCTACAATCCACACGCCATCTGCCTTTGCGCCGGCTTCAACTGGGCGTACGACCTTACCCCTGTGGCAACGGATCCCATAGCACGGCCCAATGTAGCCTATGTGTCACACCCCTACCCGATGAAACGTTCCGAACCCTGGGAAGAGCAATGGGAGCAGGATTTCGGCTTTGTGGCAGATACCTATCCCGTCATCTGCACGGAGATCGGTTTTTGTCTGGAAAATGAACCGGGTGCACATATTCCGGTGATGTCGACCGATGTTTACGGCGAGCACATCACCCGCTACTTCGAACAGAAGGGAATCTCCTTCACGGTCTGGTGCTTCGACACCAACTGGGCTCCGATGCTCATCAGCGACTGGGACTTCACCCCCACCACACAGGGGCGGTTCTTCAAGTCTTATCTCCAGGGGAAAGCAGATTAATTATGCAAAGATAATCCTAATTTGCATCCTTTTCGGCCTAAAAAAATCCAATTCTTTTTATGACCTTTGCATCTGATTATTCAAAGGCATCATCATGAATCTTAGCGGAATTATCGTGGGAGCGGCTGTATTTCTGAGCATTGGCATCTGCCATCCCGCTGTTATCAAACTGGAGTATCATTTGGGAAAGAGCAGTTGGTGGATCTGGCTTGTCGCCGGTCTGGCCTTTTGTGGCCTATCCTTATTTCTCCAAAACGACATCCTCTCCACCATTGCGGGCGGTTTCGCTTTTTCTTGTCTCTGGGCTATCCACGAAATGTTCCTTCAGGAAAAACGGGTCCTTCGCGGCTGGTTCCCGGAGAACCCCAGACGGCATGCCTATTACGAGGCCCGTCGCAAAGAAATGCAAGGCAGACTATGAGACGGATTGTCTGGTTGTCCTTCTGCCTGCTGCTCGCGCTGACGGTTTCCGCGCAGGATAAGAAGTTGCTGCACGGCTTTGACGGAGGAATGATGGTTCACACCGGCTATCTGTCCGGCACGCTCGATGCCATCGGCTATCAAGCCAAAGGTGCTCCGATGGGAATCGGTGGTGTCATCCGGCTTCACCTCGGCGACCATTTCCGTATCGGAAGCGAAGGCTATGTATCCACGCTCAGCCAACGAGGCAACGGAAGCTATCTCAAATACGGCTGGGGTGGTATCCTCGCTGATGTCTATACCGTTACAGGGCGTTTTCAACCCTATGCAGGCATAACGCTCGGCGGCGGGGCAATGACCACGCTACTGATGTTCGAGGAGCCTCACACCGCTTGGGCCCCTATCGACGGGACACGTTTTCACAAACAGGGATTCATGGCGGTCGACCCCTTTGTCGGTTGCGACCTGATCGTTTCCGGCCCCATGCATCTGACGCTCAAAGTGGATTATCTCTGTGCGCTGAGCAGTTCAAAACTGCTTCCGAACGGTCCCAGGGTTTATTTCGGCTTCCTGTTCTATCATTGAATACACCAGGCATTTTTCCTGCCTCAATTATGTATTGTCGCTTGAAATGCCTATTTTTGAAAAGTTATGGGAAAAACGACTACTAAGCCTTGGAAGATGAAAAAAGGCTTTCTCATAGGCGGGGGTATTCTTCTGGCAGGGAT
>CAMZCW010000186.1 GCA_947305045.1 uncultured Bacteroidales bacterium
TGCAAATCTGCATCCTCTTTGTCGTGATTATTGGCGCGCTCATGCTCACGGGCTTTATCGACCGTGACATTTCCGTGGCCTTCCAGCAGGGCTGGACATCGATTGGCTACATTGCGGCCATGTTCGCCGTCATTTCCCTGGCATACCCTTACTTTGGCTATGGCAAACGTACCATCCATGCCAAAGGGGATCCTGCGGAGCACTGGGCCCAAATAGACGCAGCCATGGCCTCCCGCGGCTATGTAAAGGCCGGCGAAACAGAAAGCGGCGGCCGTAAGTACCACCACACATCCGCCTTCACGCGCGCCATGCGCCTGTGGGAGGACAGCATTACCATCGAGCCGGTGCTGGGCGGTTTCCAGGCAGAAGGCCTGGTACGGGATCTGGCCCGCATTGTTTCCGCAATAGACCATAAACTCAATACCTATGGCAACTGATACCCAATCCTTCAAAACCGTGGCCACCTTCACCGAAAAGGTTCAGGCCGATATGTGCGTGGCCCTGCTGGGCGACAACGGCATCCCAGCCGGCGTCTTCGGCGCAGACTCCTCCTACCCTTCCCTGGCCTTTGCCAGGTCCATCGAAGTAAAAGTGAATGAAAACGACTATGAGGCTGCGATGAGCATTTTGGCAGCCGCCTCCAAGGCGGAGTAAAACTCCTCCCCAAAGGCATCCGTCAGCGGTCCGCGAAGGAACTGGTACACCCGGATTCCTTCGCGGCGTCCTTTTTCATAGGCGTCCTTGCAGATATCCCAGCGGTGCAGATTCAGCCCTACCCTGCCGCCGCCCAGTTCCGTCACACGGATAGGATACAGGGAGCAGGAAATGGGTTTTTTGAAGGCGGACAGCCCCTTGCAGAACTGCCGCTCGATGGCGCAGAAGCAGCTGCCGTCCTGGAAGTGGCAGAAGGCGCACTCCTCGCTGCCGGGGACCAGCGGGGTTACCAGATCCCCGTCTCGGTCAATCTCGAAAAAGCCCTTGGCTTCCACGGCGGCACGGCCCTGAGGGGTCATGAGCGGGCTGAAGGACGCGTAATTGGCTTCTATCGGCTCCAATTCCTCTTCCTTGAGCGGGGCGCCGCTGTCGCCAATGATACAGCACTTGCCCTTGCACACGGCATAGTCGCAGGCAAAGTATTCCAGGACTACATCCTCGGATACAAGGACGTCGCCTATCTCGATAATGGTTCCAAAAGCGCTACTCATGGCACAAGATATTCTACGCGTCCGCCGGCGGCCATCGCAGCCAGGAAGGCCCGGACATCTTCCGGCGTGAGGACGGCAATGGACTCCTTGTAGCGGCTGGTGATGTCTTTGTTCCAGCCATAGCGGGCATGCTGGGTGATGACAAAGCCGCTGGATGAAGCCATCACCCGCTCCACCACAAGGCCCAGCCTGGTTTTCCACAGGGCAATATCGGTGGCATCGGCCCGTTCTGCCGCAGCCTCCCTGATAGCGGCGCGGACCGCCGAGTGGGCACGTTGGACCGACACTTCATCCACGTCTCCGGGGACCTGTTCCAGCGCCAACGGGCGGCAGCTGATTTTCACCTGGAAACGTTCGCGCGGGTGCACCAGCGGAATTACCTCCACCTGGCTGGTAAAACCGTATCTGGCCAGGTGCTCGGTCAGGCACTTTTGCAGGAGGTCCCGGGCCACGTAAGAAGTATAGAAATGCGCAGCCGTCACCGGATAATCTGCCTCCATGAGCACATAGATGCCTTTTTCGGGACCGGTTTCCGTAAGGGTAAGCGTTCCGCTGCGCGGACTGTACTCCACCGGCCGGCGAGGCGTAACGCCCTTGAGCACACGGAAGCCGCCCAGATACTGGCAGAGGATTTTTTTCACGCTGGCCGCGTTCAGGTCTCCGGAAAGGAGGAGCACGCCGTCGTTCATCCGCGAGAAACGCTCTTCAAAGTACCTTCCCGCCTTTTTCCAGGTATCGGCCGAAAGGGCCGACGGGATCTGCGCATCCGTATAGCGATACGCCGGCGACAGGTGCAGGCGCAACGCGTTGTCGATGCCGGGATCCCGCAGCAGTTGCTGCTGCCGATAGGCCTCGCAAGCGTCCGCATTCAGTTTACCATGGTTGGTCAGTTCCACCAGCGCTTTCAGCAGGAAAGAAAGTTGGGACGAGGGCGCCACACCGCTTACGGCCATGTTGTTCAGGTCCACGTGGGTATCCATGCTCACGCCCCCTACCTCCAGCACTTCGCGGAAATGCCAGGAGGGCAGGCCGCCCGCATCGTAAAGAGACAGCAGGTCGCCGATATAACCTCCCTCCCCTTCTTTCAGGTCGGCCATCTGGGCCAGACCGCCGTTCAATTGCAGTTCATAGTTGAAAATGCCAGTCTTGGGTACCTGCTTGAAGATGACGCGCATCCCGTTGGAGAACGTCCAGATGGTACCGCCCGATACCGGGTCCACACGCTCATTCTTGACTTTTACCCGGGGACAGGTAAGTTGCATGCCCAGGGTATCGGCCCCGTGCCAACGGTAGTCGTTGCCCGATTTCACCACCGAGCCGAACAGGTAGGCAAGGTTGTAATAGAACAGTTCATTGTCCTTATCCAGGGTATCGGGGACCTGCCTGTATTCCAGGGTCAGGTTGGACAACTGACTCAAAAGGGCATCGGCAAAACGATTGAAAAGGCGCGTCTCCATGCTGTCACTCACGTTTTTACGGGAGAACAGGCGCACCGTCTCCTCGTACGGGGCCAGGTTGGCGCCATACAGGAAATGGGCAATACAGCGGTTCACCAGCGAACCCGGTGCGGGCCGGGAAACCCATTTGCGGTGAATGACGGGCATGAGCACCTTTTTTGCCTCGGCGAACTCCTCGGGGCTCACGCCGGTCGTATCCATTTCTCCAATGGTCGTGGACATCAGGCGCATGGTCTCATGCAGGTTTTCGGGAGCCACGCGCATGGAAACGGTATAGCGTTCGTTGCCGCCATGGTCGGCACTGCGAAGAGAATGAAAGTCGATACTGCCGTAAGGAATGCCGGCCACGCGGAAATTGCGCTCCAGCCGATGCTTCAGAAGTATCTGGAACTCCATGCCGAAGAGGTCTGTTACCAGCGCCTGGGCTGTATTCATGTACGGGAAAGGGATACGGGCGCCGTCGTAGGAAACGCTCACACTGGCGCAGCCATCCGGATAGAACTGCACGGAAGGGGCCGGCGAGGGCTCCCACACATAGTCCGGCTGGTGATTGGTCTTTACCAGCATCCGCGGGACCAGCATGGAAAAGATATCCAGTTTCTTTTTCAGTTCCACGGCGTCTATGTCTCCGCTGACAATCACCGCCTGCTGCGCTTTGGATTGTGCTACCAGGCCGAAAGTGAACAGCAGGGTGGAATCCAGGGCCTCCGGCCGGTAAAAAGGCACATTGGAAAAACGATAGATGGTGGATCCGTCTGCGTCTGACAGGTAACCTTCCGGGCCGGGAGCAATACTCAGGCGGCTCAGGAGACTGCTGCGGAGGGTATTTCGTTTAGCTGCCGACAGCGGCTCGTCACGCTGGACAATCGCAACATCGGCATAGCCTTTTACCGTAGGGTCCGTTACCATATAATAGGTAACACCACAGCCCAGCGTCCCTTTTTGGATACGGGAATCTACGGGGAGTGACGGCAACTGGGTTTGCGCTGGCACTATTATTGAAAAAGAGAACAGGGTGCACAGCGTCAGAATGAGGTATTTGAACTGACGAATCTTCATTTTAAGGCGATTTCGTGCAAAAATACAACTATTTTTGCTAATTTTGCAAACTGTTGTCCTACGAATGTATAACTTAACAAAATAGATAGAAAGAACCATGAAAAGATTTTTTGTAGCACTCGCCGCCTTCGGGCTTGCCGCAGCAGTGGTTACCGCGCAAGATTTCAAAAAAGCAGTTGACACGTTCAATGCCGGAGCTAATGCTCTGGAAACCAATAAGACAGAGGCCCTGGCCCAGTTCCGTGCCGCCATGGCAGAAGCCACCCTTTGCGAAGGCGAAGAAGCCGCAGAACTTGTAGGCAAGTGCAAGGAGATTATCCCCGGCACCCTTCTTTCCATCGCCAAGGAACAGATTAACGAAGCCAATTACGACAGCGCCCTCGCTACCCTGGCAGAGGCAAAAACCGTAGCGGCAGAATATGAAGTTACCGCTGCCGTAGAGGAAGCGGCAAGTCTGGTTTCCAACGTGTATCTGCGCAAGGGCTCTTCCCTGCTCAAGGCCAAGGATTTCGCCGGTGCCGCCGCCGCCCTCAAAGAGCTGGTGGCTCTTGAGCCGGAGAACGGCCAGGCACAGCTCCTGCTGGGTCAGGCCCTTATGCAGAGCGGGAACATGGAAGAGGCCATCGCGGCCCTCACCAAGGCAAACGAGCTGGGTGAAGCCCAGGCTCCCAAGCTCCTGTCCACCACCTACCTCAAGAAAGGCCAGGCCCTGCTGAAGGCCGGCAAGAACGCAGAGGCCATTGAAGCGCTGGAGAAGTCAAACAGCTATGTGGAAAGCGGTAATGCATACATGCTCATCGCCAGCGCCCAGACCAAAGCCGGCAAGAGCGCCCAGGCCATCGAGAGCTATAAGAAATACCTGGAACTGAGCCCCAACGCCAAGAACGCCGCGGACATCATGTTCACCATTGCCGCCACTGCCCAGAAGGCCGGGGACAAGGCTACCGCCAAAGAGTACTACCAGAAGCTCGCCGGCACCAAGTACGCCGCCCAGGCAGAGGCCCAGCTCAAGACCCTGTAGGCCCTCATAGCCCCCCCAGGCGGAGGAATCAAGACCCTGTAGGAGCCCTTAAAGCCCTCCCTTAAAGCCCGGTTCGCGCCGGGCTTTTTTGTCCCTCTGTGCTGTCATCGTCCCACTGTTTGTACCCATGACAGCATTTGGGGCCGATATTGCTGTCAAGGTCCACCCGCTGG
>CAMZCW010000187.1 GCA_947305045.1 uncultured Bacteroidales bacterium
TTAACCGTCGCTACTAATGGAGTTTTATCCATTTTTCCGGAAGGCGTTTCCGTATGCTCCAACCCCTTGCCAGGAACGGCTCCTGCGGGCGGTTTCAGCTTTTTTGTCCTCGGATGACGGCGATATCCTGGTGGTGAACGGGTATGCGGGAACGGGGAAAACCACGGCTATGGCGGCTGTGGTGGCCGGTTTGGCTGCGCTGGAGATTCCGTCCGTGCTCTTGGCCCCTACCGGGCGGGCAGCCAAGGTGCTGTCGCAATATGCGGGGCATCCGGCATCGACCATCCACAAGCATATTTATCGGCAAAAGTCGCTGAGCGCAGAGGGCGTTGGCGCGTTTACACTCACGTATAACAAGGCGCGGAGTACGCTCTTTATTGTGGACGAGGTGTCGCTGATTGGCCTTTCCGACGGCTTTGGGACGGGGAATCTGCTGGAAGATCTGGTGGCGTTTGTGCGTGCCGGGACAGACTGCCGGCTTATTTTGATGGGGGACGCCGCCCAGTTGCCTCCGGTGGGACTGGATTCCTCGCCGGCGTTGTCGCCCTCGTTCATGAACGGGTTCGGGGGCGTGTCGTACGTGGAACTCACCACGGTGGTGCGGCAGGCGGCGGACTCGGGGATTCTGAGGAATGCGACGGGGCTGCGGCGTATGTTGCCATATACCTCCGGGCCTTTGTCTTTGTCCGTTTTTCCGGACGTGCGGCGCATCTCCGGCGGGGAACTGCTGGAGGCGTTGTCGGATGCCTATGGCCGGTACGGGGAGGACGAGGTGATGGTCCTGTGCCGCTCCAACAAACGGGCGGGCAGGTACAATGCCGGCATCCGCAGTTCGGTGCTCTATCATGAGGAACGGCTGGTAAGGGGAGAGCGGCTCATGATTGTGCGGAACCATTACCTGGACGGGCTGGAAGGGACAGACTATATTGCCAACGGGGACATGGCTAAGCTGGTGTGGATCAAGCATTTTGAGGAACGGTACGGGCTGCATTTTGCGGACGCCTGCCTTTCTTTCCCGGACTACGGGGACCAGGAGGTGGAGATGAAGGTGCTGCTGGATGTACTGGAGAGCGATGCCCCCTCGCTGGGGCAGGAGGCGGCGCAGGCCCTGTTTACCGGCGTGCTGGCAGACTACGCGGACCTGCCCACCAAGAAGAAACGGTACGATGCCGTGCGCTCGGATCCGTTTTTTAATGCCCTGCAAATCAAGTATGCGCATGCCATTACCTGCCACAAGGCCCAGGGTGGCCAGTGGAAGTGCGTGTTTGTGGACAACCCCTTCTGGCAGGACGAACTCCAGGAAGAGGACCTGAAGTGGCTGTACACGGCCCTCACCCGCGCCGTGGAGCAGGTGTACCTGGTCAACTTCCGCGATGGCTTCTTTGCTTAAAGCACACCCACCCCCTCCAGAGTGCCCTCAGCGGCATGGCCCTGTGCTTTAATCAATTTTTTTCACTACCTTTAGGGTCATGAAAACACAGATCCTCTTCCTGGCGCTGGCCCTCAGCGCCCTCACTGCCCAAGCCCAGGCGCAGGACTTTCCGCGCGCATACAAATGGCTGAATAACAAGGAAATAGCATTCTCGCAGGACGGCTCCTTCACAGACTCCGACGGCTATGTGGTCACTGTCGGCAAAAAATTCACCAAGACTGCAGGCGTGAACGCGCCGGAGAAGTTCGCGGACTTTCCCATCCAGCCGGAGGGGGCGGTGAACCTCACCTACAGCCCGGATTCCACCAAGCTCGCCTTCACGCGCAGAAACAACCTTTGGGTGGTGGATATCACCAGTGGCAAAGAGATACAGCTCACCACTGACGGCACAGAAACCGTGATGAACGGCTACGCCAGCTGGGTCTATTACGAGGAAATCCTGGGCCGACCGTCCCAGTATCGCGCCTTCTGGTGGAGTCCGGACAGCCAAAAACTGGCCTTCTACCACTTTGACGACACGCTGGTCCCCATGTTCCCCATCTATTCGCCCTTCGGTCAGGACGGCAAACTCCGCGAGACGCACTACCCCAAGGTGGGCGAAAAGAATCCTGAGGTCCGCATTGGCTTTACAGACCTCCAGGGTAACCTCACTTGGGCCGATTTCAATGAAAAAGAGGACCAGTACTTTGGCATCCCTTTTTGGGGGGCAGACAGCAAAACCTTCTATGTGGCCCGCATGCCCAGAAAACAACAAACGCTTGATTTATACGCTGTTAACTCTATCGACGGAAATAAAAAAGTCATCTATCACGAGGAAGTTTCCACCTGGCTGGACTGGATGACCGAAATGCTTTTTGACGATAAAGGCCTGTACATGGTGCGCAGCTTTGAGACCCTCTGGCAGCAGATTTACTTCCTCAGCTACGATGGCACTACGCTCAAACGCCTCACCGATGGTCCCAACTGGCGCATCGGCCTGGTGCGCACAGACAAAGACGGCAGCGTGTATTTCACCGCCGAACGGGACGCGCGCGTGCGCCGCGCATTGTATAAAGTCTCACCCAAGGGGCAAATAACCGCCCTTACGGACACGGCTTTGGATGTGGCCGATGTCAGCTTTTCCCCGGACGGAAAGTATTTCCTGAGCCTGGTTTCCAACCTGCACACCCCGTACGAGATTCGGCTCCAGGAGACCCGGAAGCCCGCGCACGGCTATACGGTGGCGGCTCTTTCGGCACAGGAAGGGGCTCAGGGTGAGCTGGTTAGTATCGTCACGGACGGTCTGGAGCTGCCGGGTATCATCTACTACCCCAAGGATTTCGACCCCGCCAAGCGCTACCCTGTGCACGTAGATATTTACGGCGGCCCGGATACGCCGCTGGTAAACGACCGCTGGGTGCCCGCTTCGCGCTATGACTGGTATTACCAGAGCGGCATCATTCAACTTATTGCCGATTGCCGTGCCGCCGGGCACAACGGCCGTGCGGGAACCGATGCCATCTACAAGCAGCTTTCCACGGTAGAAGTGGCCGATTTTGTGGCTTGGGCCCGCTGGCTCCAGAGCCTGCCGTACGTGAATCCGGAAAAGATTGGTGTAGAGGGATTTAGCTTTGGAGGAACCATGACAACACTGCTCGTCGCCACGGCTTCGGACGCCTACCATTACGGCATTGCCGGCGGCGGCGTGTACGACTGGCGCCTGTACGACAGCCACTACACCGAACGCTTCATGTCCACGCTGGAGGACAACGCGGAGGGGTATGAAAAGACGGCGGTGGTGAACCGTGTGACCGGCTATCCAGCCAAGGTGGGCGTTGCCGATGATTCCGTCATGCTCAAGCTCACGCACGGCACCGGGGACGATAACGTCCACTTCCAGAACACGTTACAGCTCATTGACGTGCTCCACAAGCAGGGCGCCCGCTTTGAGTTCATGATTTACCCGGACGGGATGCACGGCTACCGCGGTTACCAGGGCCGGCACTTTACCCAGGCCAATCGGGATTTTTGGCAGAAGTATTTGCTGGAACGTGAACAATAGCGCGAAGGACCTCTTCATTTAGCCTCGACAATCTGGCCAACTGCTTTACGGACAGGGTTTTCCGTTCGTTCCAAAAGTAGGTGGCCAGATGGATTTTATCGGCCTGGGAAAGCTGTTTGATGGGCTTTTTAAATCGTCTTGTACTTTCGTGCTCCATTTCTTTCAGCAATTTCCCTTCATCCTGTTTTTCCAGGAAGGGACGGGCATCGGCCGCCTCCATCTCTACCAGATCCTTCTTCTTTACATTGAGGAAGGCGATAAATTGCCTGGGCGACAGAAATACCTCATTATGAAGATATTGCATGTCAAAATAACTTCGCGGAACCAGCATGCCATTGGAGTCAAATTCCCAATTTTGCGGCAACTTGACTCGGGTTCTGAATAATCGGCATTGCTCTCTGTAGTCCAGCTCCGACACTTTCCGATACATTGTTTTGTCCTGCCGATAATAAACCAGTCCGGGTCCCCAGGGATACTCTTCCGGTAGAAGCCGGAAGCCCGCTTCCGTACAGTTTCTGAAGACATAGATGATTTTTCGACGTAATTCCTCATCGTCTTTGATAGGGTCCACGGCAATTTGAATGGAGTCTTTGACGATATGCCCCAGGCCGTCCCGCTTGTATCTTCTGGTAATGAGCCGTTTGATTTCCCGTCTGTACTTTTGGATTTTATCGGGTTCTCCGGCAGCGATGAGGTGAAAATGGGTACGCATCACTTCCTGACAGAGGATTCGGACATCACAGTATAAGGAGGTGATGGCTATCTGGTTCATGATGAACACGTAATCTTTCTCTGTATCGCAAAGGACAGCGAGTCTGGTTCCATCAGAATAGATGTGATAACAATCGTCAATTACTTTGGGAGCGAAATTGTCCATAACTTTTTTTCTGCAAAGTTCCGAAGTTGGTTCAGTGTAAACAAAAATAACACGGATAATTGTAAAAATTGCTGTCACAGGGTGCTGTGAAGCGGGTCAGAGAAAGAAAAGATGTTCATTTTTTGCCTAATTTTTTGAAATTGCGATGAGGTGGATTTGCGCAAAAAGCGGAAATCACCCCCAGCGTGTGCTCCAGAATTAGGGTGTAGTGGGCGTTAAAGCACAGGGCCATGGCACTGAGGTGGTTTTGGAGGGGATGGGTGTGCTTTAACGGGGGTGAGAAGGGGGCATTAAAGCACAGGGTCATGGCACTGAGGTGGTTTTGGAGGGGGTGGGTGTGCTTTAACGCTGGGGGAAGTTGCAAAAATGGGGGAAAAAGGGTAAATTTGGCGTTAAGATGGTACAGCAGGATTATATTTGGGATCCGCTGCGGAAAAAAAGTGTGCGGAATACGCCGGAGGAGGCGGTGCGGCAGTGGTTTATATCGGTGCTGCA
>CAMZCW010000188.1 GCA_947305045.1 uncultured Bacteroidales bacterium
GCGGTTTGGGGACTTGCACCCGTTAGAGTACGTTCGTGCTGGGCGAACACAAAAAAACGCTTCGGAAAACCGAAGCGTTTTTTTGGAGCGGAAAACGAGACTCAAGCCCGCTGACGCGGGCCGGCCTTCGGCCGTCGCGAAATCCACGTTACCCCCCGCCGCCTCCGGCGGCCGCCCCCTCGGGGGGGCTGGGGTCGCTACGTTCGAGTCTCCGCAAACGAAAAAAGACAACCGCATGGGTTGTCTTTTTTCGTTTGAGCGGAAAACGAGACTCGAACTCGCGACCCCGACCTTGGCAAGGTCGTGCTCTACCAACTGAGCTATTTCCGCAGTGCTGTAATGAGCTCCCGTGTCAAACGGGATTGCAAATATACGGCAATTTTTTGAACTTGCAAAAAAAATTTGCAAGTTTTTTTTTATTTTTCTTTGTATCCCACGGAAAGCTGACGAAGGCGTAAAACGCGCCTAACACTCTCATCGATACGCGCTTCCGTGAGTCTTCCCTGCCCTATGGCATCCAGCACAGCGTTAAAACAGGCCGGGTAGTCTTTTACGCAAAGCAGCACATCCACGCCGGCTTCCAGGGCCAGGACACAGGCCTCAGACACCGGGAACTGCCGCGCGATGGCCCCCATCTCCATGGCATCGGAGATGATGACGCCGTCAAAGCCCAGTTCCCCGCGCAACTTGTCCTGCAGGACCACGGAGCTCAGCGTTGAGGGCAGTTCCGTTCCGGTCACGGCCGGAACGGCGATATGGGCCGTCATCACCAGCGGAGCGCCGGCCGCAATACCCGCCTTGAAAGGCACCATCTCGCAGGAAGCGAGCTCCTCCCAGTTTTTAGCGCTCACGGCATAGCCAAAATGGGTATCGGCACGGGTATCCCCATGCCCGGGGAAATGCTTGAGGCAACTCAGGATACCTGCCTTCCGCATGCCTTTTACATAGGCCGCCACACACTTGGCCGCCACCTTGGGGTCGAAGGAAAAGGCACGCGTGCCAATGACGATATTCTCCGGATTGGTATTCACATCGGCCACAGGCGCAAAATCAATGTCAAAGCCATACTTGTGCAGATACGTGCCTATCGTATCGGCCACCTTCCTTACCTCTTGCGGAGTGCCCAATGCCGTCATGCTCTCATACTGCGGCAGGCCGAAGGCCGGGTTCTTGGCCAGACGGGCCACGCGCCCGCCTTCCTCATCCACACTCAGGAGCGGCTTGCCGGGCAGGGCGTGCAGCTCCTTTTGGAAGGCAACCAACTGCTCCGGGTCCTTGATGTTGTGCGCGAAGAGCGTGATGCCACCCACGGGATAATCGGCCGCCAGGGCACGCATACGGTCGTTCACAGCCTGCAATGCAAAAGCGGGCAGTTCATCGCTGGAGACATAGTGAATGGTGGTGTCCAGGGACTCTGCTCTTAGAAAGAACAGCTGCCCCACCTTCTCCCGCAGGGACATCTGGGAAAGTTCCTTCTCTACCAGCGCCTCGTCCACACGGGGACCCTGCGCGCAGGACACAAGGAGGGCGCCAGCTATCACCAGCGCCCCCATCAAAAACTGCACTTTGCTTCGCATTACAGTTCCCAGGCCAGGGCCGATGCACCCAGGATGGCGGCATCGGACTCTTTCAGAGAAGAGTAGATGAGTTTCACCTTGTTCCGCCACAGGGGCAGGACATTGGCGTTCATGGCCTCCAGGATGGGCTCCGTGAGGAACTCCTTGGAACGGGCCAGACCGCCGAAGAGCACGATGGCTTCCGGGGCGGAGAACTCAATGAAATCGGCCAGCTTTTCACCGAGGATACGACCGGTGAATTCAAAGATTTTCAGGGCCATCTTGTCCCCGTCCTTGGCGGCCTCATACACATCCTTGGAGGTAATGCGGTCCAGGGAACGGAGCTCTGAAGGTTCGTCGCTCATTTCCAGCCATTCGCGGGCGGTACGGGCAACGCCAATGGCGCTGCAGTAGGCCTCCAGGCAACCATGCTTGCCGCAGCCGCACTGACGGCCGTTGTGACGCACGGCGCAGGTGTGCCCCAGTTCGCCGGCAAAGCCGTCATGGCCATACACCACTTCCCCGTTAATCACGATACCGGATCCTACGCCGGTACCCAGGGTAATCATGATGAAATTCTTCATACCACGGGCGGCGCCATAGGTCATTTCGCCAACGGCGGCGGCATTGGCGTCATTGGTAAGGGACACGGGGATGCCGTTCATCTGCTCGCTCAGGAGCTTGGCGAACTCCACGCGCTCATGGCCCCACTTGAGGTTGGGAGCGCTCTCGATGCAACCGGTGTAATAGTTGCCGTTAGGAGCACCTACGCCGATGCCACGGATCCGGCCCTCCGCTTTAGCCCCCGCGATGATGCGGTTCAGGGCCTCTGCCAGTTCTGCGATGAAAGGTTCTACGGTGTCATAGGTATCTGTACGGATCACAGTCTGTTCCACAACAGTACCCCGGGCATCCACGATGCCGCATTTGGAGGTCTGGCCTCCTACGTCAATGCCAATTACTAAGTCTTGTGCCATATTGTGACTGATTAAGCTACAGGGATGTCTTTGTTAACGTTCTTGGAGCCGATAAGCGCATAGTACAGCATATACACCAGCATGGCAGCAACCAGCCAGTAGCTGTTCATGTAACCGGCAGCCTTGGCAATGAATTCCTGGATGAACGGCATAACGCCGCCGCCCACCACCAGCGTCATGAAGATACCGGAAGCAGCCTCCGTGTACTTGCCCAGGCCTTCCACCGCCATGTTGAAGATGGCGCCCCACATGATGGATGTGCACAGACCGCAAAGCACCAGGAACAGGCAGCTGAGCGGAACCTGGAACATGGCAAAACCGTCTGCGGCGCTGTAACCGGGCATGCTGATGCTCACGGCCTTGGGCGTAAAGATGGCGGCAATAACCAGGATAAGAGCCACAGCGCTTACGCAGGTCATCTGCGTGCGGGTGCTCACCTTACCGGAAATGAGGGTGCTGGAGAAACGGCCCACCAGCATCATGAGCCAGTACACAGCGGCGATGGCGCCACCGATGGCCGCACCGTTGACAGCGATACCTGCGCCTCTTTCAGAGGCATCGGCCAGGAAGAAATTCACCTGGGCGGGAATGCCAATTTCAATACCCACATAGAAGAAGATGGCGATGGCACCCAGTACAAAGTGACGGAAGTTCCAGGGAGAGTGCTCGTACTTGACGTTCTTGCGCTCCTTGGCGGGCTCCGGGATATCCACAAAGCTGATGATGATGAAAGCCAGCACGAATACGCCCATGGCAATGAACAGCAGCGGGGCCACATCCGACATGGAGGTGTTGTCCGTAACCGTGCCGATAAGGGCGCCGATGAGCAGCGGAGTGAGCGTGCCGGTGAGGGAATTCAGGGTACCGCCAATCTGGATGTACTGGTTACCTTTGTTTCCGCCGCCGCCCAGGCTGTTGAGGGTGGGGTTCACCACGGTATTGAGCATACATACGCAGAAGCCGCAGATGAAGGCGCCCAGGAGGTACACATAGATGGCCGTGTTGCCCAGGAAAGCGAAGCTGGACAGATACTGGACGCAGATGCCCACAAAGCCCGTTGCCAGAGCGATGAGGGTGGTCTTCTTGTACCCTACGGAAAGGAGCATTTTGCCTGCGGGGATACCCATAAACAGGTAGGCGGCAAAGTTCATCAGGTTACCGGCCATCTTGGACCACTCATACTGGTTGCCCCAGATGTTGCCGAAAGGGGCTGCCATGTTGGTGACGAAGGAAATCATCGCAAAGATGAAACACATCGTAATGATGGCAACCAAGTTCTTGTTCTTTTTTTCTGACATGGTGTTATAGTTTTTGTAGTTATTACTACGTAATCAGTTTTCAAAGATACTAATTTTTTTCAGTATTACGCCATCAAATACAAAAAAATGCCCAACCACACGGATGGCTGGGCTTTTACAAGGTATGAGTGAAAACTTACTCGGCTGCCGGAGCTTCTGCGGCGGGAGCGGCTTCCTCTGCGGGAGCGGCCTCGGCCTTCTTGGCGCGGCTGCGACGGGTGGTCTTCTTGGCCTCTTTCTTGGTGGAAGCCAGGGCGGCCTCGTTGAAGTCCACAAACTCTACCAGAACCATTTCTGCGGCGTCACCGCTGCGGAAACCGGTGTGGAGGATACGGAGGTATCCACCGGGACGGTCGGCCACCTTAGGGGCGATGGTGCGGAAAAGTTCTGCCGTTGCCTCTTTGTCTTTCAGGTAGCTGAAAACAACGCGGCGGGAGTGGGTAGTGTCTTCCTTGGACTTGGTGATGAGGGGCTCTACGTAAGGCTTCAGGGCCTTGGCTTTGGCCTCGGTGGTGGTGATCCTCTTCTTCAGGATGAGGGAGGATGCCATGTTGGCGAGCATCGCCTTGCGGTGACCGCTCTTACGACCAAGATGATTGACTGCTCTATTGTGTCTCATTGTTAAACGATCTTTTTCTTAGGTTCAATATTGTACTTGGTGACATCCATTCCGAAGGAAAGCTTCATCTTCTCCACCAGGAGGTCGATCTCGTTCAGGGACTTGCGGCCAAAGTTGCGGAACTTCATCAGTTCGCTGCGGCTATAGGACACAAGGTCTGCGAACGTGTCGATATCGGCCGCTTTCAGGCAGTTGAAGGCTCTCACGGAAAGGCCCATGTCGGAAAGCTTGGTCAGCAGAAGATGACGCATTCTCAGGGACTCCTCGTCAAGCTCTTTGGTATCGGTCTCCACGGCCGACTCGATGGCAATTTTCTTGTCGTCGGTGAAGAGCTTGAAGTGATAGATGAGGAT
>CAMZCW010000189.1 GCA_947305045.1 uncultured Bacteroidales bacterium
CCGCCGCGCCGCGCCTTCATCGAAGAAAACGCGCATTATGCAAATATCGACGCCTAATATTCCCCTGTGGAGATTGACTCCACTTGTGATTGTTTTCGCAGTCCTGGTGCTCCTGATGCCCAGGACCGCGAAATTCAATTATGACTACAAGAAAGGAACTCCCTGGCCGTATGAGACCCTGATCTCGGAGTTCGATTTCCCCATCCTGAAAACGGATGAGCAGCTTCAGGCAGAAAGGGAGGAGGCCGGTTCCATCGTCATTCCCTTCTACCGCTATTCGGAGGAGGTGACCAGCGCCGTGGTAAAAAACGCGCAGAGTGTGGATATGGGCGCCTACAACCGGCTGCGCCCCAATCTGATTGCGCGCCTGGGAGATATTTACGCCAAGGGGGTTATCTCGGACGGCAAGGTGAAAATAGAGCAGGGGGGCGCGCAAATATCGGAAAACCTCATTTACATCCAGAAGAACAAGCGCGCCGTCCAGTACCCGCGTATGGAGGTATATAAGGTGTCGGACGCCCGGGATCAGTTGGTGGCGCTGCTGGCCAAAACCTACCCCTCGGTGAACCTGGATTCACTGTTCCGGCGTACGGGCCTGTACGATTTCATCGTCCCTAACCTCCTGTATGACAGGGCCATGACGGAGCTCACGCATGCGGAGTCGGACGATTATGTCTCGCCTACGCTGGGTTATGTGAAGGCCGATGAAAAAATTGTTTCCAAGGGAGAGATTGTAACGGCGGAGATAGCCCAGATCCTGGACAGCTACAAGGAGGAGTACAACCATGTGTACGGCTATGCCGGCCCCCGCATCTTCCTGTATATCGGGAACATCCTGCTGGCGCTGGCGCTGGTGGTGCTCCTGTATCTGGTGATTCATTTTACCGCCCGTTTTGTCTTTGACCGTCCCGCCCGTTACCTTTTCCTGCTGGGCCTTTTCCTGTTTGCCTCCATCGTCACGTTCCTGATGGAGCGCTTGTCACCTTCGCTCATGTACATGGTTCCGTTCCCGGTATTTGCCCTGTATATGCTGGCGTTCTTCCGGAAAAAACAGGTATTCCCGCTTTATATGGTGCTTTTGCTGCCGCTGCTTATCTTTTGCGGCAACGGCATGGAGCTCTTTGTGATGTTCCTTGCAGCCGGGTCGGTTACCGTGGAAAGCTTTGGCTATTTCAGCAAAGGCTGGCGCCAGTTCCTAAATGCCGCCGTCATCTTCGGGGTGGAAATTCTGGTGTACCTGGGTTTCCGTTTCATCGACGTGGGAAGTACGGCCACCTGGTGGGTGGATATGGCCCTTATCTTTGTGGGCTCCCTGGCTACCGTGGCCTTGTATCCGCTCATATACCTGTTCGAGAAAATCTTCAACCTGGTGTCCAGCGCCCGTCTCGTCGAAATGGCGGACACCAGCAATCCGCTCTTGCAGGAGCTGGCCCAGAAAGCGCCGGGTACGTTCCAGCATTCTCTTCAGGTGATGAACCTGGTGGACGCCGTAGGACGTGCTACGGATGCGGATGTCCCGCTGCTAAGGGCTGCTGCGCTGTACCACGACATTGGCAAAATGGCCAATCCGCTGTGCTTTGTGGAAAACCAGTCCGCTACGCCCGGTGCCGCCAAATACCATGAAGGAAAAACGCCCAGGGAAAGCGCCCTGGACATTATCCGGCATGTGGATGACGGCATAGCCATCGCAGAAGAGCACCGGCTCCCGCAGGAAATCCGTGGCTTTATCAACTCACACCACGGCACTTCCAGCGCCGCCTATTTCCTGAACAAATACCTGAACGACGGCGGAGACCCTTCGGACGTGGCGGATTTCTTCTATCACGGCCAGAAGCCCACTACCAAGGAGCAGGTGATTCTAATGGTCTGCGACTCCATAGAAGCCGCCTCCCGCACGCTCACGGACTTCTCTCCGGAGTCCTGCGACCGCTTTGTAGAGAGCATCGTGGCGGGCAAGGAGAAGGCCGGTCAGCTGGAAGATGCCGATATCACCCTGCATGACCTCAACCTCATGAAGCGCATGCTCAAGACCTATTTGCAGCAGATGTATCACTCCCGGGTGGCTTATCCCAAGCGCAAAGGTTGATTCTTCGGCTTTTTTTTACTATCTTTGCGCCCCTTGTTTAAAAATATAATATAAACTATCATATGAACGTAAGCAAAACCCAAGCAGATGCCCTGAACTATCAGGTAACCATCGAGATTGCAGCAGCAGATTATCAGGAACCGCTTCGCAAGCGCCTGAACGAGTACAAGCGCAAGGCCGATATCAAAGGCTTCCGTCGCGGCATGGCCCCGCTGGGCCTCATCCAGCGTATGTACGGTGACCAGGCCCTCTATGAGAGCGTGAACGGCATCGTATCCGAGCAGCTGGACAAATTCATCAATGACGAAAAAATCCGCGTGGTGGGCGAGCCCCTTCCTTCGGAGGACCAGCCGCAGCTGTCCTGGAAGGCCGGCGAGGACTTCACCTTCAAGTTTGACCTGGCCCAGACGCCGGAACTCACCTTTGAGGTGAACAAGGACGACAAAATCCCTTATTACGAGATCACCATCACCGCTGCAGAGAAAAAGGCCCAGAAGGAGCAGCTGCTCCAGCAGTACGGCTCCCTCCAGGAAGGCAAGAAGGCCGGCGAGAACGACTACATTGTGGCCGATATCGCCAACGAAGGCCATAAGGCAGAAGGCGTGTATGTGAGCATTGCCAATGTGGCTGAGGAAGCCCGCGGTGCTTTTATCGGCAAGAAAGCCGGGGACTCCTTTGAACTGGACGTGAATGCCGCCTTTACCAATGAGACGGACCGCGCCGCCATGCTCAAGGTAGACAAAGCCCAGCTGGAAAGCCTGAACCCGATGTTCACTTTTACCGTGGTGAACGTGAAAACCTATGTGGCCGCAGAGGAAAACCAGGAAACCTACGACAAGATTTTCGGCAAGGACGCTGTAACCACTCCGGAGCAGTTCGAGGCCAAGATTGAGGAGCGCATCAAAGCCTCCCACGAGCAGGAAGCCAACTATCGGTTTGGCGCCGATGTCCGCAAGTTCTATGTAGAGAAGGCCAAACTGGAGCTGCCGGAAGCTTTCCTCAAGCGCTGGCTCATCTATGCCAACGAGGGCAAGTTCACCGCAGAGCAGGTGGAGAAAGAATTCCCCGCCTTCATCGAGGACTTCAAGTGGCAGCTGGTGCGCGGTTACATCATGCAGAAGTTCGGACTTAAGGTATCCCGTGAGGATATCCAGGCCGCAGCAGAGAGCTTTGTTGCCTACCAGTATGCCATGTACGGTATGGCCGGCGTTCCGGAGAACATCATCAAGAGCTCCGCAGAGAACGTCCTGCAGGACCAGAACCAGTACCGTCGCCTGGAAGAGCAGTGCGAAGACAATGCCGCCATCGCCAAGGTTCGCGAGGAAGTGACCCTCCAGACCAAGAAAATTTCCCAGGACAAGTTCCGTGAACTTAAATAACTACAGAAATTTTTGTTTGAAAACCGTCGGCTCCGCCGACCCCTCCCACCGCTTCGCGGCGGGCCCCTCCCGTTCCGGGAAAGATTTTCCCCCTATAATCCCCGAGGGGATACCTGCCCTTACGGGGCACGGCCGAGGGTGGCCATGGGTTTTCAAACAATATATTTCTTCCGTTAATTGAATATGACAGAATTTGACAAGTTTGCAGTGAAGGGCCGTGGAATATCTTCCATGACCCTTGACCGTTATACCAGTGTGTATGACGGATACATCAACCCTACTATCACTGAGGAGCGGAAGTTGAATGTGGCGCAGATGGACGTGTTCAGCCGCCTGATGATGGACCGCATCATCTTCCTGGGGGTCCCCATCGACGATGACGTGGCCAACATTATCCAGGCCCAGCTGCTGTTTTTGGCCTCCAACGATTCCCATGCCGACATTACCATGTACCTGAACACCCCCGGCGGGCAGGTAACCAGTGGCCTGGGCATCTACGACACCATGCAGCTGGTGCAGCCGGACGTGGCCACCGTTTGCACGGGTATGGCCGCCAGCATGGGCGCCGTGCTGCTGTGCGCCGGTGAAAAGGGCAAGCGCAGCGCCCTGCCGCACTCCCGCGTGCTCATCCATCAGCCGCTGGGCGGTGCTCAGGGACAGGCCACGGAAATCCTGATTGCCGCCAAGGAAATTGAGAAAACCCGTACGGAACTGTTCAATATCATTGCCCAGCATACCGGCCAGCCCTATGAGAAGGTGGCTCAGGACGGCGAGCGCGATTATTGGATGAGCGCGGAAGAAGCGCTCGCGTACGGCATGGTGGATGAAATTCTTCGTAAAAGAGCCCGCTAATGGCTAAAAAAGTATCGTCACGGGGTAGTCATTGTGTCTTTTGTGGACGGACAGACGCAGAAGTCCCTTTCATGCTGCAAGGGATGGACGGGTTTATTTGCTCGGACTGTGCCAAACTGGCGGCCCAGTATGTAGAGGAACTGGAGGGCGGCCGGAAGAAGGCCTCCGGCCCGGCTCCCAAGTTGGGCAAGGCACCCAAACCGCAGGAAATCAAGGACTATCTGGACCAGTATGTGATTGGGCAGGACCGCGCCAAAAAGGTATTGGCGGTGGCCGTGTACAACCACTACAAACGCGTGCAGCACAACCTGATTGAGAAGGCCGATGACGGCGTGGAACTGGAAAAGAGCAACATCCTGCTGGTGGGCCCCACCGGTACGGGTAAAACGCTGCTGGCCCGCACCATCGCCAAGATGCTGGACGTGCCGTTTACCATCGTGGA
>CAMZCW010000190.1 GCA_947305045.1 uncultured Bacteroidales bacterium
TAAGCCTGCCGCTAGCGTTCATCCTGAGCCAGGATCAAACTCTTCATTGTATATTTTTTAAATTACTAAGCTTGTCCTTGACTTTTGTTTCTCTAAGAAACTGACGCTCGTTTAAATTAAGAAATTGTATGTTACAACTTCCGGTACTTGCTTGTACTTCCTTTCAGTCTTTTCAATGATCTTTCGTAAAAAATCCCGCTCACTTGCGAAGCGGGAATGCAAAGGTACGACCTTTTTTTGAATTGGCAAATTTTTTTCAACTTTTTTTCTAAAATTTTTCTTCGCATTATTTTGCTATCTTTGTAAAAAATTATTGCTCAATGGAAAAGACCATTTTCTTTGCCGGCGGCTGCTTCTGGGGCACGCAGCACTTCTTCAAACAGGTGAACGGCGTAAAGGATGCCATCTGCGGCTACGCCAACGGCAACACGCAAAACCCTAAATATGAGGAAGTTTACACAGACACCACCGGCTTTGCGGAAACTGTAAAAGTGACCTACAACCCTGCCAGAATCGGCCTGGAGGAGCTCACCAGCCTGTTTTTTTGCATTATCGACCCGCTTACCCTAAACCGGCAGGGACACGATGAAGGCACCCGCTACCGCACGGGCATTTATTATACGAATCCTTCCGAGCGCGCTATCCTTCATAACGTATACGCGCGCGAGGAAGCCAAGGCCGGCGTGCCGCTGGTGGTGGAACTGGAACCGCTCCGGAACTTTTTCCCGGCGGAGGAACGCCACCAGGACTACCTGGACAAAAACCCGGACGGCTACTGCCACCTCCCCTTCAAGGCTTTCCGCTATGTAAAGTTGTACCAGGACATCCGGCTCATCCTCGCCGATGAACCGGACCCCATCGCCCGCATGGCCCAAACCGCCGCGCTCATCCAGGAACGGATGCACTTCTTCTGGACCGGCTATTACCGCGTTCAGGGGCAGCAGCTGGTGCTGGGACCATTCCAGGGCCCGTCGGCCTGTATGCGTATTGGATACGGGAAAGGGGTCTGCGGCACGGCGTGGAAGGAAAACCGTACGCTGGTGGTGCCGGACGTAGAAGCCTTCCCCGGGCACATTGCCTGCAGCAGCCTGTCCCGCTCGGAGATTGTGGTGCCGGTGCATGAAAACGGCACAGTCACCGCCGTTTTGGATATTGACAGCACGGAATTGGCCACTTTTGACGCCACGGATGCACTTTGGCTGGAAAAAATCGTGGAAATCGGCAAATAAACACTATCTTTGTTTGTTATGAAAAAATTTGTTCTTACTACCTTTGCCTGCCTTGCGCTCGCCATGACAACCCAAGCCCAGGAAACGCCTGCCTGGATTCGCAGAAACGCCATCTCTCCGGATGGCAAAACGCTGGCTTTCAGCTATAAAGGTGACATTTTCATGGTCCCCACTGCCGGCGGCAGCGCCCGTCAAATCACCTCCAACAGGGCCTATGAAAGCGATCCTTTCTGGACAGCGGACGGCCAAAAGATTGTATTCTCCAGCTGGCGGGAAGGCAGTAAAGACTTGTATATCAGCGGGAAAGAGGGCGGCGTCCCTACGCGCCTGACCACCCTCCCCGGCAATGAAACGCCACTGGCGGTAACCGCCGACGGCACCATCTACTTCACCTGGCAGGACTCCAACCTCCTGAGCCCCGGCTTCGACGGCTTCCCCGGAGACCCGGCCCTGTACAAGACCAACCTGGACGGCAAGGCGCCGGAGTTGGTGACTTCGCTCACGATATCGGCCATGAGTATCAATGACAAGGGCGAAATCCTGTACGAGGACTGGAAGGGTTACGAGGACCCGCTCCGCAAGCACCACACCTCCTCCGTCACGCGCGACATCTGGCTGTGCAGGCCCGCCAAGGCCGGTACCATAGACGCAAACGCCTCATTCAACATGCTTTCCACGTTTAAAGGCGAGGACCGCAACCCCGTTTTCGGGGCCGATGGCGACACCTTCTATTTCCTGAGCGAGCAAGACGGAAAAACGTCCAACATCTTCTGCAGCAGCGTCTCGCACCCGGAAAAGCAGACGCAGCTCACCTTCTATGAAAAAAATCCGGTCCGCTTCCTGTCCGTAGCCCAAGACGGCACCGTAGCGTACTCCTATAACGGAGACTTGTACACCCTCAAGGGCGGCAAAGTGAACATCACCCTCTCCCGCGACGAAGACCAGAAAGACATCAATCCCCTCACCCTCAAGAGTGCATCGTCCCTGGCCGTTTCGCCGGACGGAAAAGAAGTGGCCCTGGTGATGCGGGGCGATGTTTTTGTTACCTCCGTAGAATTCAACACCACCCGCCGTATCACCAATACGCCGGAGCAGGAGCGGGGCGTATGCTTCTCCAAGGACGGCCGTGAGCTCTATTATGCCTCGGAGCGGGGTGGCTGCTGGAGCATCTATAAGAGCAGCCTCACGAGCAAGGAAGACAAACTGTTCACCTACGCCGTGCAGTTCAAGGAAGAACGCGTGAGCCCGGAAGGGGAAACGTCCTTCCAGATGCAGGTTTCCCCGGACGGAAAATGGCTGGCCTATCTGCGGGACCGCACGGAACTGGTGGTCCTTTCCACCAAGGGCGGCAAGCCCAAGAGCCTCCACAAAAACGTCAATTACTCCTACAGCGACGGCGACCAGCAGTTTGCCTGGAGCCCGGACAGCCGTTACCTCCTTTGCAACTGGGGGGCAAATGGCGGTTGGAACAACGAAGACATTGCCCTGGTGGAAGTGGAAAGCGGCGCCATCACCAACCTGACCCAAAGCGGCTACTCGGACGGCAACTTCCGATGGGCGCTGGGCGGCAAGGCCATGACCTGGGAAAGCGACAAAAACGGCTACCGCAGCCATGGCAGTTGGGGCGCAGAGAGCGACATTTATATCATGTTCTTTGACGGCAAGGCCTATACCCAGTTTGGCCGGAGCAAGGAGCAGAAGGAGATTGACAAAATGCTGATGGGCGAAAAAGCTGCGGAAAAGGCAGAAAAGAAGGCCCAAAAAGACAGCATCAAGCAGAAAGTGGAGAAGGTGGAACTGGATTTGGCCAACCGGGAGGACCGCATTCGCCGGCTCACCCGCTTCTCCAACATGATGGGTGACCATTATCTGACCAGGGACGGTGAAAAACTGTATTTTACCCAGCGCCTGGAAAAGAGCTATGACCTGTGCGTACTCAATATCGAGAAAGGCGACATCAGCGTCCTCAAGAAGAACGTGATGGGCCAGTTCTATCCCTCGGCGGACGGCAAGTCGCTGTTCATCGGCCGTGGCGGCAACCTGGTAAAGCTGGACCTGGCCAGCGGCAAGGACAAAACCGTGACCTTCTCCGGAGACTATGAATTCAAGCCCCAGGAGGAACGTGCCTATATCTTCGAGCACTGCTGGAAGCAGGTGAAGGAGAAGTTTTATGTTCCTGATTTACACGGAGTGGACTGGCAATACTATCATGACAACTACGCCCAGTTCCTCCCCTACATCAACAACTACTATGACTTCCAGGACCTGCTGTCGGAAATGCTGGGAGAACTGAACGGTTCCCATACAGGCGCCCGGTATCGTCCCACGTCCACCCGCAGCCTGGGCCACCTGGGCGTGCTGTACGATGTCACCTACCAGGGAGACGGCCTGCGCATTGCGGAGGTTCTGCCCGGCGGTGTACTCTCCCTCACGGATGCAGAAATCCAAGCCGGCGACCTCATCACCTCCATCGAGGGGAATCCCGTCAAGACCGGTGACAACTGGATGAAATACCTGTACGAGCGCAACGGCAAAAAGACCGTGATTACGGTAAGGACCGGCGGCAAGGAAAAGACGTACATCGTGACGCCCAGCTCCTCGGATGCCAAACTACTGTACAAACGCTGGGTACGCCAACGCGAGGAAATGGTAGAACGCCTCTCCGGCGGCCGCGTGGGCTATGTGCACATTGAAGGGATGAACTCCCCCAGCTACCGTGAGTTGTATCACAAGGCCCTGGGCAAGTACCGCACCTGCGACGCCCTCATTGTGGACACGCGCCACAACGGCGGCGGCTGGCTGCACGATGACCTGGTCACCTTCCTGGGCGGCAAGGAGTACTGCAGCTTCACGCCGCGCGGCCAATACATTGGCCATGAGCCGTTTAACAAATGGACCAAACCCAGCTGCGTGCTCATGGGAGAAGATAATTACTCGGATGCTTCCGGCTTCCCCTACGCCTATCGTTCCCTGGGCCTGGGCAAGTTGATTGGCGCACCCGTTCCCGGCACCATGACCGCCGTATGGTGGGAAACCCAGGTGAACGCTCTGGTGGTATTCGGTATCCCGCAGGTGGGTAACTGGGGCACCAAGGACCAGCGCTACATAGAGAACTTCCAGGTGGAGCCGGATATCCTGGTATACAACACGCCGGAAGCCACCCTGGGCGGCCGCGACCTCCAGCTGGAGGCTGCGGTAGCGGAAATGTTAAAAGAAATTGGACAGAAATAAATGGACAAGAAATTAGTCATCATTCCCACCTACAACGAGCGGGAGAACATCGAGGACATTGTAAAGGCGGTATTCGCCCTGGAAGGCCAGTTCCATGTGCTGGTGATTGACGATGGTTCCCCGGACGGAACAGCGGCCCTGGTCAAGGGCATGCAGGAAACGTTCCCGGACACGCTGCACCTGCTGGAGCGCAGCGGCAAGCTGGGACTGGGTACTGCCTACCTCACGGGCTTTGCATGGGCCCTGGAGCACGGCTAT
>CAMZCW010000191.1 GCA_947305045.1 uncultured Bacteroidales bacterium
GGATGCAGGAGCAGCTGGAGCTGATTGAGCTCATCGGCCTGCAGAACTGGCTGGTAAAGCAACTCTAATGAAAAAGGTTATACTCGCGGCGCTTCTTGGGCTTCTGAGCCTGGGAGCCGCCGCCCAAAACGAACAAGACATGGCAACGATTTACGATTTCAAAACCCTGAACAACAAGGGCAAGGAAGTAGACTTCAAGGATTACGAAGGCAAGGTGCTCCTCATTGTGAACACCGCTTCCAAATGTGGTTTCACCCCGCAGTACGACGGCCTGGAGGCCCTGTACCAGCAGTATAAGGATCGTGGCCTGGTAGTCATTGGCTTCCCCTGCGACCAGTTCGCCGGCCAGGAGCCCGGCTCCAATGAGCAAATCGAGGAGTTCTGCCGCCTGAACCACGGCGTCACCTTCCCCCTCATGGCCAAGACCGATGTGAACGGCGCCAACGCAGAGCCCATCTTCGAGTTCCTGAAGGCCCAGGCCCCCACCGAGGAGTACAACGGCCTCAAGGCAAAAGCCACCCACAAGCTGCTCAAGACGCTGAGCAAGAGCGTGGAAAAGGACAGCGACATCCTGTGGAACTTCACCAAGTTCCTGGTGTCCCGCGACGGTACCATCGTCAAGCGTTTTGCTCCCGTGGCCGAGCCCAAGGACTTTGCCAAGGACGTAGAGGCTATGCTCTAAAAAAGGTATGCAGGAACAGCTCAAATTAGATAATCAGCTCTGTTTCAGGCTGTACACTGCCTCGCGGCTCATTACGCAGGCCTATCATCCGCTCCTGAGCGAGATAGGCCTGACGTATCCGCAGTACCTGGTGATGATGGTGCTGTGGGAGAAGGACGCCATGCCGGTGAACGATATCGCCAAAAAACTATACCTGGAAACCAACACCGTGACGCCGCTCCTCAAGCGGATGGAGGCGGAGGGATTCCTTACCCGCGACAAGGGCAAGGCCGATGCCCGCCAGGTGATTGTCCACCTCACGGAGAAAGGACGCGCTCTGGAAGCCCAGGCCGGTTGCATCCCCTTCCAGCTGGGCAAGGCCGTGGCCTGCCGCAGCATCACTCCGGAAACCGCCCCCGGCCTCTACGAAACCCTGGACGACCTGATTCAGACCCTGGCCAAGTAGTAATCCCGCTCCCCAGGAGTGACAGCTAATAGCTTCAAACTCAGGCTGTTAAACAATAATCCTCGTTCAAATTTCGAACGAGGATTATCTTATAATATGCTGGCGCTCAACGATTTAGCCGTCACGGTAAAAGCTGCCGATGGCCCCGCCTACCAGCGGAAGGAGACGGAGAGGCGGACGTTGAGGCCCGGCATAGGGTAGCCCTGGACAATCTGGTAGGGGGTGTTGAATACATTGTCCACCATCAGCCCCAGCAGCAGGGACCGGCCGGCGGAGGGCGCCCCGGGCAATCCGGATGGGCCGTCCGCGCCCCGTCCCGGGAAATGGAGCGTGTACTGCAAGGCCGCGCTGCTGAGGCTCCAGGGGGGCAGGTAGTAGTCCGGGGTGTTGGCGGTGCGGGACCAGCGGCTGCCGGTAAAGGAACTGTCCCAGGTAAAGGACAGGTCCCTCCATCCAAAACCAACGGAAACACTCCCGCTGTGCCGCGGGATATAGGGAATCTGGTTTCCCCAGGTCTGGCTGTTCCGAATAGAGTGGTCCAGCGCCTGCTGGAAACTGTAACGGAGGGTGCCGGAAGCCCGCCAGGGCCCGCTATGCCAGGAGACAGAAGCCTTCACATCGGCACCGGTAATATCCACGAGGCCCACGTTGAGCATGGTCCAGCGGAACTGCGACAGGGTGGGGATGGCCACAATCTTATTGCTCACGCGGTTATAATACGGGGAGACGCGGAGGCCTAACTCCCAGGCGCCCGCCCGCCAGCTTGCGCGGACATCGGCCCCCACCTGCAAGGCCGCCTCCGGGACCAGATTCGCATTTCCCATGAGGCTGTAATAGAGGTCGTTAAAGGAGGGGAGCCGATACGAACGCTTCACAAAAGCATCCAGCTCCAGCCACGGGAGGGGCGACCAGAAGAGGCTCAACGAGGGCATCCAGCTGTCGCGATAACCGTCAGAACGGCTCCAACCGCCGGCGGAAGGCGTCCGGAAGGTATCCCGCGCGCCCTGATACACCACGTGCGCCGCCGCCCGGAAGCGGGACCAGACCACGCGCGTTGCCAAGGCCCCGGTAACCGTGGTCCGGCGAGGCGTGACAAACTGGCCCACGTCGGCGTCCAGGGCGTTCCGCTGCACATCGGCACTGACATCCACCGACCAGGGCCCGGCCAGCACCACGGACTGGGCCAGCGAAAGATACCCCGACTGTTGCCTGTAATGCAGGTTGTAGGGCAGCGCCATGGGGTTTTTCTCCGGATGGGTGTTGTAATGGGTGTAGTTATTGGCGTACTTAAACCGCACGGCCGTGCTGTACCGCGCGGTCCACTCCTGCGTCCAGCCGCCTTGCACAAAGAGGTCCTGGTCGGCCTGGCGTTCTGCGCTGAAGGGGAAGGAAAGACGCCGGATCATCGGCCCCGGGAAGCCCCGCTCGGAGCCGTATCCGTACACCCGCGCCTGCCACTCGCCGCCCGGGACCCGGCCAAAGAGCTGCGCCTCCAGCCGCAGGCTCCGGATGTCGCCGTTTTCCCGCACCAGGGTGGTGTCAAAGCAGGGGTATTGGTAGCGGCCCGCGCTATAGAGAAAATCGGCCGAGGTCCTGAGCATCAGCCGCCTGGAAAGCCGCTGGTCCCAGCGCACGGAAGGGTTCACCGTGCCCAGGGTGCCGCCTCGGAGCCGTACCTCTCCGCCGGAGACCGTAGGCAAGGCCGATTCCAGGTGTACGGAAGCTCCGGCGGCATATTCCTTGGCGGTCTGCAAACGACTGGTTTTCTGTCCGTTATAGAGAAACACCGCGCCCAGCCCGTCGGTAGAGAACCGGCCCAGGTCCACCTGCATGTTCTGGGCGTTGTCCACCTGGATGCCGTCCAGGAAAATGCCCACATGCTCGCTGCCCAGGCTGCGTACGTTCACGGTTTTGAGGCCGCCGGCGCCGCCATAGTCCTTCATCTGCACGCCGGTAAACGTGCGCAAAATATCGGCCACGCCCAGGGGGGCCGATACCAGCGAATCCACCCGTACGGCCTCCGTGGCCCGCACCACCGGCAGCTCCTTGACGGCGTACACGGCAGCAGGCGCCAACGTATCCGGAGGCACCTGCAGGGAAAAGGCGATGACAGCCGCAAGAATCACTTCCAGACGGCAAAGTGGCCCGGGCAAACGCCCGCCGTCACGCTCCACACCTTGTCGTGCGCGTCATAGAGCCGATAGCAGGAGACCGTGCCGGGGTTAAAATAGTCGCCAGCGTCGCCCACCAGCAGCATGCGGAGCCCCATATCCTCCATCACCACGCCTATGCCATACGGAACGTTATTAAACGTCACCGGATAAAGGGTCACCTTGTCTTTCACGGCGTTGTAGGACCACAGGGTATAGATGTGTCCCGCCTTAAAATCAAATTCATTTTCCGTGCCGATGCAATACGCCTCATCCTCCAGCACAAAGGAGCAGCTCACATGCGTATGCTTCAGAAAATCGCGCTCAACGCGCGTCACGTGGTCCGGATTCGCAGCCGGGAATACGTACAGGCCGGAATGCACGTCATCGTAATTGCCCAGCGTGGTTACAAAGATATGCCCTTTACCGTCCGCATACACGTTTTTCGGGTTTACTTCCACCTCCACGGTCCCGGTCACGGTAAAGCTTTTTGTGTCGATGACACTCACCGTATTGTCATAGGCATACAGGGGCGGCAGCTGGCTGGAAATGCCGCCGGAATTGGCTACATACAACTTGCCGTCGTAACAGGCGATACCTTCCGGCTGATAGCCCACCTCTACGCTGCCGGCGAGCTTTTTGGTGCTCAAGTCTATGCGATACACGCAGCCTTTGGGATTGGCCGAATCCACCATATTGTAGCCCTCGTAGGTGGCAAAAGCGCCCGCCCAGGAACTTACATAGGCGTATTTTTCGTCAAAGGCCACATTGCGCGGGGTGGGGATTTCGATGACCGCGATTTCCGTCTCATCGGCCGCGGAAACCACTTCCACCAGGCCGGAGTTGTTGATCACCATCCACACCTCGTTGCCGCGGATGGCAATGTCGTTGCCTACATCGCCCAGACCGGCCGCTGCGGAAGGGTTCATTTTCTTGAACGCTCCGGTGATGTACTGGCCGTCGCTGCGGCGAAGGAAATCCAGCGTGGCGTTGTTGGCGCCCATCTGGCCCTCGTTGAGCACAAAAATCTTTTTGAGATCGGCAGGGAACTCCTTTACCGAGACTTGTTCTCCCTTCAGGGAGGCATCTTTGGTCGGGGTTTCCGGCACAAAGTTTTTCTGGCAGGCTACAACGGCGAGCACGCCAAAAGTGAAAAGCATCAGGGCTTTTTTCATGAATATAAGATATTTACGTTCGTGCACCGGCTTGTCCCCGAGCCCGGATACTCAACTGGATGCAGGCAGGTCTTCTGACTTCTCCCGGCCCCGGCCTTCTCGGGGTTTTCCCCCCCCCAATGGCAATGCATGCGGAGCCGTTCCGGATAACACAGCTGCGGGCACAGTTCCGG
>CAMZCW010000192.1 GCA_947305045.1 uncultured Bacteroidales bacterium
AAAGGGGGAAAGGCAATTACTGCTCCTCTTTGAGACGAAGCTGCTGAACATAGATGGCCTTCTGAAGCGCCATGCGCTTTTTCACAGAAGGCTTTTCGAAGTTCTTGCGGGAACGCATCTCGCGGACGGCTCCGGTCTTTTCGAATTTGCGCTTGAATTTCTTCAGGGCTCTCTCGATGTTTTCGCCTTCTTTGATGGGAACGATGATCATGCTTTTACACCTCCTTTTGTTTTCTCTTTTTCAAATGGACTGCAAAGGTAGAAAAAAATTGGAAATGCACAAAATAATTTATTATATTTGTGGTAACAAGAATGTTATCTTAAATCTATACGTATGAAAAAACCTGCCAACACCTCCTATCCCTGGAAGTTCGCCTCTGTGGGCGGAACTGTCCGTGTCAAAATCCAGAGCGGGGAAGACGTCCGCCACCTGGGTGAACTGGACCGCAAACTGTGGACTGTTCTGAGCTGCCCCACCAGTGGGCTGGAATTTGACGAGACTACGCTCAAACTCATCGACGTGGACAAAGACGGTAAGATCCGCGTAGATGAAGTTATCAAAACGGCCCAGTGGCTTACGCGCATTCTCAAGGATGCCGATGAACTCCTGAAAGAGCGTGACAGCCTGCCCCTGGACGGCTTCAATGTCGATGATCCGGACGGCGCCCGCCTCCAGGCATCGGCCCGGCAAATCCTGAAGAACCTTCAGCTGGACAAGGATAGTATTGCGCTGGAAGACACCGCCGACAACGTGAAGATTTTTGCCCAGACGCAGTTCAATGGGGACGGCATCATCACGCCCGCCAGTGCTCCTGACGAAGCCACCGCCAAGCTCATCGAGACCATCGCAGGCATTGCATCGGCCCTGGACCGTAGCGGTGTACCGGGCATTACGGCAGAGCACGTGGAGGCCTTCTACACCGCCTGCGCAGACTTTCAGACCTGGATGGCTGCCGGCACCAAGGACGTATTCCCGTATGGAGACAAAACCGCGGATGCCCTTGCCGCTGTGAACGCCATCAAAGATAAGGTGGCAGACTATTTCATGCGTTGCAAACTTATCGGCTTTGATGCCGCTTCGGCAGAAGCCGTGGATGTGAGCGTGGCCAAGATTGCCGCTATTGAGGGGAACCTGGCCGCCGCGACAGACCAGATTGCTCTGCAGCCGCTGGCCAAGCCCGCCGCAGACGGGAAACTGGTCCTGAAGGCCGTGAACCCAGCCTGGAAGGGCGCCATCGACGCTGTCGTAAGCCTGGTGGGCATTAAGAATGAGGCCCTTGACGAGGCCGAATGGGCTGCTATTCTGGGCACTTTCGCCCCGTACGTAGCCTGGATGGACGCCAAGAAGGGTGCAGAGGTGGAGGCCCTGGGCCTGGAGTGCGTGAATGCCATCCTCAAGGAAGACAAAAAGGCCGCCCTGCTGGAGCTCCTGGAAAAGGACAAGGCAGAGGAAGCCAATGCCCTTTCCATCGAGGAAGTGGACAAAGTGCTTCGCCTGAACAAGCACTTCTACCGCTTCCTGAACAACTATGTGGTCCTGGCCGACTTCTACGATCCCGCACACAAAGCGATGTTCCAGGCCGGCCGGCTGTACATTGATCAGCGCAGCACAGACCTGTGCGTCAAGGTGGCCGGTCCCGCTCCGGAGATTTCCTCGCTCAGCGGCATGTACATCCTGTACTGCGCCTGCACCAGCGAAAAACTGGGCAAGAGTTTCAATATTGCCGCCGTGCTCACGGACGGTGACGTAGACGGTCTCCGCGAAGGCAAGAACGCCGTGTTCTATGACCGCGACGGCAACGACTACACCGCCAAGGTCATCGCCATTGTGGATAATCCGATTTCCGTTCGGCAGGCTTTCTGGTCTCCTTATAAGAAGGTGGCCCGCATGATCAACGACCGTATCGACAAGCGCGCGGCGGAGAAGAATGAAAAGTCGATGTCCGGCTTGACGGAGGTCACCAATAAGGCGGCCGATGGAAAGGAACCGGCCATTGCTTCTACCTTCGATATTGCCAAGTTCGCTGGTATATTTGCCGCAATCGGTATGGCTATAGGCTTCATTGGCCAGTTCCTGGTAAAACTGGCAGAAGGCATTGCCTCCATTCAGGTGTGGCAGCTGCTGCTGATTCTTGTGGGGCTGATGCTTCTGATATCCGGTCCGGCCATGTTCATCGCCTGGCGCAAAATCCGCCGGCGCGACCTGGGTCCGGTGCTCAATGCCAATGGCTGGGCCATCAACGCTGCCGCCCTGGTACGGGCCAAGTTTGGCAAGACGCTCACTTCGCTGGCCAAGTTCCCCAAACTCACCGCCGTGGATGCGGAGGCCCGCAAAAAGGCGCGTGTCCGTGCATTCTGGTGCTGGTTCTGTGTCTTCGTCGTGGTGGCGTGCGTAGCCCTGTGGTTGTGTGATGTGCTGGCTCCTGTCGGCCTCAAGAGCCCGTTGTTCTGATGGAAACCCCTTTTCCATATGCCCAATACGTAACCGGCAAGCATTTTATTGGCCGGAAAGCGGACGTGACTCTCCTGGGAAACCTGCTTTCCCAGGGGCTGCACGTGGCTATCTATGAACCGCCTAAGTCTGGTAAAACCTCGCTCATTCAGCAGGCGCTTTATACCATGCGACTGGGCGGAAAGGCTTTTACGGTGGGGCAGTTCTCCGCCCTGAATATCCGTACGCCGGAAGACTTCCTGCTCCGCCTGGGTGCCACGGTCCTCAAGATGGTGGCTTTCACCACCGAGGAAATCCGGAGCCTGGTGCAGCGCTATCTGACGGGCACGCATTTCGTGTTCGACCCGGTGGCTTATTCTGAGCGGAATCAGGTGATTTCGCTAAACTGGGAGATGGATGCGGAAGATGTGCTGGCTATGCTGCGCCTGCCGTTCCGTCTGGCGGCAGATCGTGGAGACCGCATGATTATGATTCTGGACGAATTCCAGTGTCTCGGTTATCTGGAGGACCCGGATGTCATCCTGCGCCCGCTGGATGCCGTGCTGCGGGAAGAGCAGGCGCGCAGGCTTTTCTGCTTTGTGTTCTGCGGCTCCGGTGTGAATGCCATGAAGACCCTCTTCGAGGGAAGCCGTTTGTTCAGCAGGGTGGTGGAGCGCGCGCGTCTTTCGCCCATCGACGAGCACGAGATTGTGGACCATGTGCAGCGGGGCTTCCTGGCTAGCGGCAAGGTGGTGAGCCAGGATCTCATTGTCGGTGCCTGCCGTCTGTTCAAGGGGAATGTCTGGTACATCAACCAGTTCGCCTCCATCTGCGACTCCATGAGCCGCGGCTACATTATGGAGCCGGTTCTGGTGGATGCCCTGAACTGCCTCATCTCCATCCACGAGCCTCAGTTTTTGAGTATCGTCAGCAATCTTACCACCCATCAAATCAGTTTGTTACGGGCTACCATAGAGGGCAGCATCCGTTTTAGTTCGGCCGATATCATCCGTAAATACGGACTCAACTCGTCGGCCAACGTGAAGCGGGTAAAGGACGCCCTCATGAAGAAGGAGGTCCTGACCTTTGACGAGAACGATGTCCCCTCCTTGGTGGACCCGCTGTTTGAGTACTGGGTGAAGAAGTACTATTTTGAATTACCTGCATAGAACCGTCGCCGACGAAAACTTTTTCTACCCCATAAAGGGGAGCGAAAAAGTTTTGTCGGCTCAGAAAAGCTTATGAAAAAACACATTGTCGTATTAACAGGGGCCGGGGTGTCGGCCGAGAGTGGATTTGCCACCTTCCGGGATACGGGAGGGCTGTGGGAGCAGTATAACGTGAACGATGTAGCTTCCATCGAGGGCTGGTACCGCAACCGGAAGCTGGTGCTGGATTTTTACAACCAGCGCCGGGCGCAGCTCAAGGATGCCAAGCCCAATGCGGCCCACGTGGCCATTGCGGAGCTGGAAAAGCAGTATAAGGTGTCGGTGATTACCCAGAATGTGGACAACCTGCATGAGCGCGCCGGGTCTTCCTACGTGCTCCACCTGCACGGGGAACTCACCAAAATGCGTCCGGAGAACGGCATCTATGACCGTACGGCTTCGGAGGCGGAGGTGGTGGATGTGGGCTACAGCGCCGTCCACCTGGGGGACCTGGCGCCCAACGGCAGCCAGCTGCGCCCGCATATTGTCTTTTTCGGTGAGGCTGTTCCCATGATTGAAAAGGCCATCAATCTGGTAGAAAGTGCCGATATCCTCCTTATCGTGGGCTCATCCCTGCAGGTGTATCCGGCAGCGGGCCTGTACCGCTATGCCCCGAACGAGTGCCCTATCTATGTAATCGACCCCAAACCGGTCCCGCTCGCGGATCCGCGGGTCACTTTCATTCAAGCTGTGGCCACTAAGGGTATGCTGCAGTTTACGGAACTGCTCGCTGGCGCATAAATTCCTGATAAACAGATGTTTATAATAATGGACGGGTGCCGATTGGGTGCCCGTCCATTATTGTAAAATGTTGATAGCCAGCAGGTTCCCTGCCAGGCGGCTATTTAGTCGATGCGGTCGAAACCGGTGTAGGGCCTGAGGACCTCCGGGATCTCGATGTAACCGTCTTTCTGGTTGTCTTCCAGCAGGGCGGCTACTACGCGGGGAAGGGCCAGGGAACTGCCGTT
>CAMZCW010000193.1 GCA_947305045.1 uncultured Bacteroidales bacterium
GCGCTACATAGAGAACTTCCAGGTGGAGCCGGACATTCTGGTTTACAACACGCCGGAAGCCACGCTGAGCGGCCGCGACCTCCAGCTGGAAGCTGCCGTAGCAGAAATGTTAAAAGAAATAGGACAGTAATGAAACGCATCGTTTTCTTCTCGCTACTCGCCGCGCTCCTGACGAGTTGCCATAACAACCGTATTACCCCGGACCCGGATAGCGAGAAGAAGCAACCTGAACTTTCGGAAAACACACTGGTGCTTATCACCGGTGAAAGTCATTATACGCCCAACGAGTTTGCAGAGGCATTGGGCGCACCTTCTATGGACACGTTGCTGGAGGAAATGATGCCCGGGGTGCTTCCCTGGGCCCATGCGCTCATGAAGGCCAAAGTGTTGTCACACCTGCCCGCCCTGGACCGGCAATTTGCCAAAGAGTGCGGCACAAGCCTGCTGGACAAACGCTGCTGGGAAATCCAGAGTTACACTTTCTCCTATCGCAGTTTTACTGCCGATGGACGTGAGCAGGTCCTGTCGGGACGGGTCACCTTCCCCAGAAGCAAAGAGGACGGCATTGCCCATCAGGTTCAATCCCTCTCGCTCCATATTCACCAGGCCTTGTTGTCCCCGGACTGCGCGCCCTCCAAAAATTTGATGTTTATGCCGCTCAAAGCGCTGTGGGACACTGCCGTCATTGAGCCGGACCTGCAGGTATGGGGCATCACGCACGGGGTAGAAAGCGATGGCTCGGAGTCTGCTTCCGGTACGGCCCGTCAGCTGGCAGACTGCACCGTTGCAGCCCTGGAAGTCATGCGGCAGCACGGTGTCACCCTGGCACCGGACGGGTATAGTACCAACTGGGGCAGTTCGCAGGGCGCCAATGGCACCCTGGTGTTTGCCAAATGGTACGAGCTGGAGGCTCCCCAATGGTTCAAAGATGCCGTTCGGCTCAAAGCCACCTTTGCCGGGGAAGGGACGGTGGCTTTTCCCAGCTACATCCTCAGCCGAATCATTCCTCATCCGGAACAATTCCCGTCCATGGTTTCATTCATCGCAGCTTATTTTTACCCCTACTCCCGTACACAGCTGGGCGGTTATGAACCCGATGATTTCTTTGCTCCATGGCTCGTTGAGAAGAAGGTGCAACTGGAGGACGGAAGGGAGGTCTCCTACATGAAAGCAGCCAGCATGCACCTGGATGAATTGCCGGATTGGGATAAGATTCAGGAAATCAATACGCTGGCCCAGTTTTTTGCCGCCGACATGCTCACGCCGGACGGGAAGCTGGATGAGAACAGTTCCAAAACACGCGCCTGGTTTTCCTGCCTGGCAAAGCACAACAACTACTTTGACTGGGAGCCCAAGCACCCTGTTTACATGGCCCATTCTCCTAAGGATGACCTGGTTCCGTACGACAGTGTAGAGAAACTGTACAAAGACATTAGCAACAACGGACAAAATCCCCAGGTACATCTGCTGTCCGTCCCCGCCATAGAAGGCAAATGGATTAACAGCAATTTGGGCATCCACTATTACACCTCCTTTATCATGTCCATCAATATGGCCTGTGCAAAGGACCCGGCAGACATGGAGCTGCTTTATAAGCCTGTAAACTAAACTATGCCTGAACCACAAAACAAACGCCGTCCTTCTGAGGAAATGCGCTGGAAGCAGTTTTATGCCAGCGGATACGAGGACATCCTGCACAAGGAGTTCCCCCAGAAGACCTTATGGAAATTCCTGGAGGACGGCATACTTTCCGATGAAAACCGCCACGACGCCCTGGTCTATTTCGGGCGCCGGATCAGCCGCAACACCTTTGTAGAACAGGTGCACCTCTGGGGCCGCGTCATCAAGGGAATGGGGCTGCAGGAGGGCGACGAACTCCTGATATACGGCCCTGCGCTGCCGGAATTCATTTACATTATGTTTGCCGCGGACATGATTGGCGTAACGGCCAACCTCCCCAACCTGATGGTAAAACCGGAAGACCTGGACTCCATGGTGGGCAAAAGCCGCATTGCCTTCGTGTTTGACGGGATGGAAAAACCGATAAGGGAAACACTTGCGCGGAAGCAATTTGAGCACGTGGTCATTCTCACGGCTACACGCTCCATGGGCTATCCGCTCAAACTGCTGGCTTCTCCCGTAAACAGCATCAAGCGGCTAGGGCTGCGCCTTAGCGCCAAGTATTTGACAGCCAACGCCGCCATCCGCCAGTTTGGACAATATAACGGCGCGCTGGAGGCAAGCGGTAACATCGATAAACCGGCCTACCTTTTCTGCTCGTCCGGCACGTCCGGCAAGGGTTATGCCCAACAGATTGGCATGACGGACAAAGCCATGATTGCCATGTGCCGGAACGCACTGGCATTTAACCTGAAAGGAAACCCCTTCCGCGAAGGAAGCAGTTCCTACTGCCCCGTGCCGCCCTTTGTATGCACCGGCTTCTTTACGCTGGTGATGGCACCGCTGTACCGTGGCATGACCGTGTATCTGGATCCCAGGCTATCGGCCTCGCTCTTTGCCAAAAACATCCTCACCATCCGTCCGCAGATTGCCGTGGCTACGGGTGGGTACTGGATTAAACTGATTGAACAGGTGGACCGGCTCATCCAAGCGGGAAAGCGTCCGGACCTGAGTTTCCTCCGTTTCCCTGTCATGGGCGGCGAAGGCTGCACGCCGGAGGCGCTGCGGCACATCAATGAGGTACTGGAAGCCTGCGGCAGTACAGTAGCCCTTACCTCCGGCTACGGCCTCACCGAAATCTTTTCTGTATCCACGGTGGATTATGAGCCCACGGGCTTCCAAAAAGACTACTCACGCGAGGTAGTTTGTGTAGGATACCCCATCCCCGGGGTTACCGTTGGTATTTTTGACGAGGACGGCCAGGAGCTGGACTACGGGGAGCGCGGAGAGGTATGGATCAAGACCCCTTCCCTCACCTGCGGCTACATTGACCATCCGGAATTAAGCGGGGCCCGCATCCAGGACGGTTGGCTGCGCACCCAGGACCTGGGAGTGCTGGACTCCAGCGGAAAACTCTTTATCTATGGCCGTATGGCCCAGCACATCGTGGCCCGCGGCGGAGAAAAGGTGTACCTCTTTGACATTGCCAGCCGCTTGCGGGAAGACCCTGCCGTAAAAGATGCCCTGGTTTGCCGGCTGGAAACGGAAAACGGCCCGTTGGTAGCGCATGTGGTGCTGGAAGACGACATCCGGGAGTCGGAGAAAGAAGACGTACTCCGCCGCCTGGACACGGGCATGCAGGCTTTCCTCCCCTCCGGGCTTTGCCTGGCCGGATACCGCCTGGAGTACGGGCAGCTGAGAATCAACGCGGTTGAGAAAATTGACCGGAGTTACTACTCCCACCTTCTCACCGGCTATTCCGCCGTCCGCAATGGCCATCAGGAACCCATCGCTTTCCACAAACCGAACAACAGAAGCTTGAAATAATAACAGATGGATAAAAAACTAGTCATCATCCCCACCTACAACGAGCGGGAGAACATTCAGGACATTGTCAAAGCCGTATTTAACCTGGAAGGCCAGTTCCATGTGCTGGTGATTGACGATGGTTCCCCGGACGGAACCGCCGCACTGGTCAAGGGCATGCAGGAAGCATATCCCGACACCCTGCACCTGCTGGAGCGCAGCGGCAAACTGGGGCTGGGAACCGCTTACCTCACGGGCTTTGCCTGGGCCCTGGAACACGGTTATGACTATGTTTTTGAGATGGACGCGGACTTCTCCCACAACCCGGCGGACCTCCTGCGCCTGTACAAGGCCTGCAAGGAGGACGGCGCAGAGCTCAGCATAGGCTCCCGCTACTGCAACGGCGTGAGCGTGGTGGACTGGCCCATCAGCCGCATCATCATGTCTTATTTCGCCTCCGGTTATGTGCGCACCATTCTGCGCATGAAGATATACGACACCACGGCCGGATTTGTGTGCTACAGCCGCAAGGTACTGGAGACCATCGACTTAAATGCCATCCGGATGAAAGGCTACGGCTTCCAGATTGAGATGAAATACACCGCCTGGAAACTGGGATTCAAGCTCCAGGAAGTGCCCATTGTGTTTACCAACCGCCAAAAAGGCACCTCCAAGATGAGCGGAGGTATCTTCGGAGAGGCATTCTGGGGCGTAATGGTCCTTCGCTTCCGCGCTATCCGCGGCCGGGAATAAGCCTTAAGCCAATGCGTTTACGGTCCAGGTCCACGGAAAGGACCTGGACTTTTATGTGCTGGTGGAGCTTGAGCACCTGCGAGGGCACAGCCATCCCGCGAACGCCCATTTGCGAGGCATGGATGAGGCCGTTTTCATGCAGGCCGATGTCCACAAATGCGCCAAAGGCCGTAAGGTTGGTCACCAGGCCCGGCAATTCCATGCCCACCTTGAGGTCCTCGATGTCGTGGATGTCGTCTGCAAAAGAGAACGCCTGTGCAACTTCACGCGGGTCCCGTCCCGGTTTCTGGAGCTCCTGGATGATATCGTTGATGGTGGGCAGGCCAAAGTCCTTCT
>CAMZCW010000194.1 GCA_947305045.1 uncultured Bacteroidales bacterium
TTAAAGCCGATGGCAGCGATTTGGCGGTATGGCTGGCTTTCCTGCATGAGGTCCAGCTTGAGATGTACGCCACCGGCGCCTACCTTGCGGCCGTTGCCGGCATCATACACGTCTTCCGTGAGGAAAACCGGGTTGTTGTTGCCGGGGCCAAAGGGCTGGAACTGCTTGAGGATGCGGGTAAATTTGGGCGTAATTTGCGAAAAGTCCAGCTTGGCGTCAATTTCTACAACCGGGGTGAGTTCCTCACGCGTGATGTTGCCTTCCACAAACTTGTCCATCCGGCGGCAGAATTCCTCCAGATGCTCTTCCTTCATGGTGAGCCCGGCCGCATACATGTGCCCGCCGAAGTTCTCCAGCAGGTCTGCGCAGCTCTCAATGGAGGAGTAAAGGTCGAACCCCTGCACGCTGCGGGCGCTGCCGGTGACAAAGCCGTTGCTCTTGGTGAGTACCACGGTGGGTTTGTAATAGGCCTCTACCAGGCGGGAGGCCACAATGCCCACCACGCCTTTGTTCCAGGTGGGGTTATAGACAATGGTCACGTTTTCCGTGGCCAGCGCCAGTCCGTTCTGCACCATTTCCAACGCTTCCTGGGTGATTTCCCGGTCGATGGACTTGCGCTCGTTGTTGTTGTCGTTGATTTGCTCGCCAATGCGGATGGCGGTGCGGTCGTCCGTGGCCGTGAGGAGTTCCACCGCCAGCCGGCCGCTTTCCATACGCCCCGCCGCATTGATGCGCGGACCGATTTTGAAGACGATATCGTCAATGCCGATATGCCCGGGCTCCAGTTTGGCCAGGTTAATCATGGCCAGGAGGCCTTTGCGCGGGTTCTCGTTCAGGCGTTTGAGGCCGAAGTGCGCCAGGATGCGGTTTTCGCCGGTCATGGACACCAGGTCCGAGGCGATGGAGACCACCTGCAAATCCAGCAGCGGCTCCAGCAGGGAGAACTCCAGGCCATATTTCTGTACATAGCCCTGGGCCAGTTTGAAACCCACGCCACAACCGCAAAGGTCGTCGAAGGGGTAATGGCAGTCTTCCCGTTTGGGGTCCAGGATGGCCACGGCGCCGGGAAGTTCGTCCTCCGGCAGGTGGTGGTCGCAGATGATGACCTCAATGCCCTTGGTGCGGGCATATTCCACTTTGTCGATGGCCTTGATCCCGCAGTCCAGCGTGATAACCAGGCCGATCCCGTTGTCCGAGGCCCAGTCCAGCGCCTTGTACGACAGGCCGTAGCCTTCGTCGTAGCGGTCCGGAATGTAGAACTGTACTTTGGACGTGAATTGTTTGACAAAGGAATAGACCTGTGCTACGGCCGTGGTGCCGTCTACGTCATAGTCTCCGTACACCAGAATTTTTTCACCGGAAGTGATGGCCGCGTGCAGGCGTTCCACCGCCTTGTCCATGTCTGTCATGAGGAAAGGATCATGGAGGTCCTCCAGGCGGGGACGGAAGAAGGTACGCGCTTCCTCGAACGTGGACACGCCGCGCTGGATAAGCAGCGAGGCAAGAACCCGGTCTATCCCGAGTTCCGTAGAGAGCTGCTCGACGCGTTCCGGCGCCGGCGCCTCTTTTACGGTCCATTGTCTGTCCATCGTACCCATAGTCTCACAAAGATAACCATTCTGCGGCATTTTTGCAAATACGCACAAAGATGCGTACCTTTGCCCGTCACCATTCTTTGTGCCTATGCTCATCGCTTTGACAGGCTTCATGGCCTCCGGAAAAACCACGGTAGGGCGGCTTCTGGCCAGTTCCCTGGGCTGCCCGTTCCTGGACCTGGACGAGATAATCGTCAAAAAAAACGGCCGTTCCATTCCGGCCATTTTTGCCGCCGATGGAGAGGCTGGGTTTCGTAAACTGGAAAAGCAGGCACTGGAGCAGACGGTGAGCCGATACGCGGAAAACACGGCCGTCCTGGCCCTTGGCGGCGGCACGGTTACGGTTCCCGGCGTCATAAAACTCCTGCAGGAAAAGACCACCTGCATCTATCTGCAGGCCTCCCTGGAGTGCATTCAGGAGCGGCTGAAGGTCCAGCCCGGCGGACGTCCCCTGGCCGATGAACACCTGGCGCAGCGCTTCGCGGAGCGGGAGCCCCTTTACGCACAAGCCGCCCATGTCACGGTGGACACGGACGGCCTTACTCCGGAGCAAATCACGGACGAAATCATTATTGATTGCCTGTAAGTTAATTTACCCTACCAGCCATTTGCCCACGCGGGGAATGCGTTGAAGGAGGATGCTCACAAGACCCACCACCACAAAGGCAGAGAGGGCTGTGGCAAGGACCTCCACGGGGGTGGTCCAGGCGCCCAGGAGGCCGTCGGGGCCCACGCCCAGCCATTCGCGGTAAAGGGCCGAGAAGGGGGCCAGGGCCAGCATGTGCATAAGGTACATGCCGTAGCCGGCCTTGGAGAGGGGGAGGAGGATGTGCCGATAGAGAGGAGATCCCTCGACTTCGCTCGGGATGGCAGAGGGAGAGCTCGGGGTGGCAGAGGGGGTGCTTGGGATGGCGGGGGCGAAGCGGGCGCGGTAGGCAAGGGTGAGGCCCACCGTGGTAAGGACCACGGGAAGGCCGCAGAAGGCCAGCGGGTTTTCCCAGAAAACGGCCGTAGCAAGCGGGCCGGTGAGCGGGAAAGCGTCCCCCGCCTGGGAAATATGCCCCAGCACGCTGCTGAACAGCGCCAGAAAACCCATCAGGAACATACTCCAGCCCAGGAAACGCGTCCAGCGGTTGTTGGGCAGGAACCTGCGCAGATACAACCCCACCAGCAGATACCCTACAAAACCGCTCACATAATAGAACAGGCCGAAAGGATTCCAGGCGGCCTCTCCCCACAGGGGAAACAGCGCCTGCGCAGGCAGTCCGTCCGCAGCCTGGATAAGGGGCGCCTCTCCCCCGGCCCACTCCCGGATGAAGGGAATGAGCGTGGTAAACAGCCATATACCCAAGTACACCTCCAGCTCCCTCCGGGACACTTTTTCCGCCCAGGGGGAAAGCAGCGGCATCACAAGATACAGGCCGATCAGCATATACACAAACCACAGGTGCCCGGCCGCATAGTTGAAGTTGAGAAGGAGCCCCTTCAGATTGGCTACCGGCTCTCCCCACCACAGGGCATAGACCAGCGTCCAAAAGGCCATCGGCACCAGAACGCGCACCGCGCGGCGCCTGAAAAACTCCCCGGTGGAATAATGCAGCGGAAACTGCAAATAACTGGAGGCGATGACAAACAGCGGCACGCAGCAGCGGCACAGTGCCTCAAAAGCCGATACCCAGAAGGCATCGGTGGCCGTTGCCATCCGGGCGCCTTCCTCACCGATATAAAAAGGCTCGGTCCCATGGACCACCATGACCATAAAACACGCGGTCACCCGCAAATAATCCAGCCAGACTTCCCGTTTCACGCCCATTGATCGTGACATCTAATTACTTGTTTATCAATAACTTCTTGTATAATCCTCGTTCAAAATTCGAACGAGAATTATACTATAAAACATTCTATTTCAATACTTTAGCAATCACGACTTTTACAAGATATATCCTACCTCCTTGAACTTATAGTAACGACAAGGCTTGCCGGGGGCATCCAAATCCCGGATACAGAGACGGCCGTCAGGCTCTACGCCCTGAATGACGCCCACGTACTCCCGCTCCGTAAGATAGTCGTGATAGTGCGCCTGCACGTCCTTGTTGAACAGGTGGCTGGAATAGTTGGAAAACAGGCCACCACGCGCTTGGGCATCCCATAAATCCGGAAGCCGGGCCTCGAATGCGGCTGCCAGGCGGTCCAGGCACTCCTCCAGAGGTAACTCTTCTCCCAGGCAGCACCACAGGGAGGTGGCATTGGCCAGCTGCGGGAACTCCCGCTGGTTGATGTTCAGCCCTACGCCCACAACGGCCGCATGCACCCACTCCCCTTTCAGGCTGTTTTCTATGAGGATGCCGCAGATCTTGTTTTTCCCCACATACACGTCATTGGGCCATTTGACCTTGCACCAGATGCCGTAGCTTTGCAGGAAATCCGCCACCACTACGGAAATCAGGTAATTGAGCCAATGCACCTGGGAGGTGTGCAGCTCTCCTTCCTCGAATTTGACTACAATGCTGAAGGTGAGGTTCTTCCCCGGCTCGGTGAACCAGGTGTTGCCCCGCTGTCCCCTGCCGGCGGTTTGCTCCCGGGCGGCAAGGACGGTCATGGAAGGCAGTTCCGTCAGCCGCCGCAGGGCCTCGGAGTTGGTAGAGTCGATGGTGTCCAGCCAGATAATGTTCATGTGAGATTTCTCCGCTCGTTTCACTCGGTCGAAATGACAAGGGTAATTGACTCGGTCGAAATGACAGGATTAGAGGACCCTGTCATCTTCGTAGGGCTCGTTGAACGGCTCCAAGAAGGGATTGTACATGCCTTCCCGGGCAATGGTGGTGGGCTGGCCGTGGCCGGGAATCACATCCGTTTCCCCGGGCAGGTTGAGCAGG
>CAMZCW010000195.1 GCA_947305045.1 uncultured Bacteroidales bacterium
CCATGCAGGGGCGCATCCATTATTATGAAGGGTACGGCATGAACCTGGTGGTGCTCCCCATCCGCGTCATGGAAGTGCTCGGAATCAAGTACCTGTTCGTATCCAACGCAGCCGGAGGTACCAACCTGGCTTTCCACGTAGGAGATCTCATGATCATCAAAGACCATATCAACCTGCTGCCCAATCCGCTTATCGGCCCCAATCTGGAGGAATTCGGTCCGCGGTTCCCGGACATGACCCGTCCGTACGACCCCACCCTCATCCGGCAGGCGGAAAAAATTGCTTTCAAGGAAGGCATCCGGCTCCAGAAAGGCGTGTACGTAGCCTGCACCGGCCCCTCCTATGAAACGCCGGCGGAATACCGCTACTTTGGCACCATCGGCGCAGACGCCGTAGGCATGAGCACCACGCCGGAGGTCATTGTGGCCCGCCACGCCGGCGTTCCGGTCTTTGGCATGTCCGTGATTACGGACGTTGCCCGCGCCACGGACGATGACGACTACGTCACCGACGGCGAGGCTATCGTCAAAGCCGCAGACGCCGCGGCGGACAAGATGACCATCATCTTCAAGAAGCTGATCGCGCAGCTTTGATTACCGGCCTTCCGGAGAACGGACACGGAAGGTAGAAAAAATAGCGGCATAAGAAGCGACGGTCTCATCCGTATCGCCCCAGGCCAGGTTGATGACATTGTAATGCGCAATCTGGATGGAGCTGATGCGGAGGACGGCTTCGTTGCCGTCATCGTCCCGCAGACAGACGATGGCGCTTACCTTATAGGGGAAGGAAATGGTTTCCGGGACAATCAGGCCGCTTTGTTCTGTAATCTCAAATGGGGCCGTTGCCCGCGTCCCCACATCCATCACATCGGCCCGGATTTCTCCTGCCAGCTGGTCCGGCAGGATGGTAGCCACAAATTCGGGCTCATAACGGTAAATGCTGAACTCAATCCGGTTGGACGGGTTTTCTATCTGCCGAAGGAAGAAGGAAGTATATGGGCCGTCCGTTTCTTCCGCTTCTATGGTATATAGCGAGGACGGATAGTCAAAACTGAATTCCCCGGATGTATAGGTAGCCATGCCGGAAGGGGCACAGGCTGAGAAACAAAACAAAGCCCCTGCTATCAGCAGGGACTGCAGGGGCCTTGTAAAGAAGGGAGAAAGCCTATTATTTGTTAATAGGGTTGGGAGATGAACTGCTGTGAACATATACACCCTTTCCGCCGGCAAGCGCACTGCCCTGCATAGAAACCTTCACGGAACCGCCGGTGACGTCAAACCAGCCATCCTCATCCTGATGCCACTTTACGCCGGCCACATCGGCTGTCTTGGAACGAATGGTATAATAGCAAGGACCCAGGACATAGCAGTTGGCCATTTTAACCTTCTTGCCGCTCTTGAGCTTATATTTTTCAATATCGCTGGTGGGCATGGTCCGGGTTTTCTGGGTATTGTTGGAATACTTGTTCTCAATGTAATCGGCAAAGCTCTCGTCTCCGCTGCCCTTACCCTCAATGACTTCGTAACTATAGCCGTCTTTCGCGTTGCCGGTCACACAAATGACATTGTACATGGCCTTGAACTTGATACAGTCACCTGCAGTATTGGCCTTGTTCTTAATTTCCCAGCGCACCGTTTTAGGGCACTTGACATAAGAGGTTTCGTAATACGTTCCTGTTGCCTTGGCTGCAATGTTGCGACGGCTGGCAAGGAACTGGGCGGTAAAGCTGATGGGAATGCCCTGGTTTCCCGGGCCGATGGTAAGGGTTCCCTCAGCGGCCAGTGCTTTCTTGGCGCTTTTCCCGTTCATCACCTCCTGGGCGGGTTTCTGGCTGCCACCATCGATGAACATCCATTTCTTACTGGATTTGCTGTTCTTGGTGATATCCTGCGAAGAGGCGGCGTTTGCCTCAAAACCGCCGATTTTCATGGAAGCCTTTTCGCTGCCGGAGAAGGAGAAATCCGAGGTCTTGTACTCCTCAAAATAATAAATACGACGTCCGTAGCTTACGGAATTGATAACGGCAACGGGTTTATTGCCGATTTTTGCCCGCAGGCTGGCCTCGGTAACATCGGAGCCGAAATACTTATACAGCTCATTGTCGGCATAAGGAGTGATGCTGACAGTATAATACTTCTGCGTGAAATCCTGGACATGGATTACCTTGGACTCCGAGTTGGTGGTCTTGGTATCGACCCCCACCTTGTTCTGAAGGTATTTGACATCGGCCCCCAGTTTCATGGACATCTGGGAAAGACTGGAAGTCTCCGTCTCATTGGAAGAGATACTCACAGGAGGCTCATAACTTGCTTTGACACCGCCAAGAATGCTGTAGATGGCGTCATTTACGCTGGCTTTGTCATTGCGGACATTGCGTTTATAGGCCTTGCTGCCCGTATTGAAATCAACCTCTACGTCCACGGTGCCATAAGAAAGGCCGACAAGGGTAGGACGACCGTCCGCCAAATCTGTGTCCGCCCATACGATAGCACCGGGGAAGATGCTTGTATTGGAGGCAAATAAATCTTCATTATCCGGCGATGTGAAATCTTTTTTGACGCGCTTGAGGATAAAGGCTTCCCCCTGGCTGTTGACAATGATTTTGGGGAGCTTTTCATCATTGGCGGGAGTCTTCAAAAGAGCTTGCTTTGACTCATTTGAGGCCATCTTTCTCAAAAAGGAATTCACAGCCTGTTCCCGCGCCCCTTGCCCATGCGCAACCACACAACACGCGGCCAAGCCGATAACGGCAATGATTCTGGATGCTTTCATAAGAAGAAAATTTAAGGATTGTGTTGATTATAGCTTCAGGTAATTGGCAATATTTTCTCAAAGATAAGTATTTTTGCTGAAAATCATACGATTATCCACTTTTTTTTATAAGTTTGCATAAAATCATTTCACCATTATAAACCTGTTTATATGAGATTGAATGGAATTTTCGCAGCTGCCCTGCTGCTTCTTGCAACTACCGCAACGGGCAAGACCTTGTATGTGAGCGTCACCACCGGATCCGCCCGCGCCGACGGCCTGAGCGCCAGCACGGCCATGAAGGACCTCCAGAAGGCCATTGACGCGGCCGAGGACGACGATGTCATCTATGTCGCGGAGGGCAACTACCTGGGCCCGCTGGACCGGGGATACCTGGAATGCGGCAAGTTTGGCAACGCCACCAACGACCGCGGCAAATTCATCTCCATCTACGGTGGCTGGTCCACCGATTTCCTGACGCGTGATGTCGTAAAGTATGTGACCAGACTCCAGCCCACCAGCCAGAAGTTCATCGCTCCCCTTCTGAACATCAACGCCAGAAGACCCTACGGCTATTCGGGCCCGGAGGGGGACGTAGTCATTGACGGCCTGGTATTTGACTTCGGCGAGAACAACCTCTACTGCGTGGCCGATGTCAAGAATGAAGTCACCGGCACCCCCAACGCCGGCGTCCTCACCGGCCGCTTCATCGAGCCGGATGCGGCCCCCAGCTGCCCCAAGGTAGGTTTTGCCAACGGGAACGAATATGCCCTGCACATGGACGTGGAGGGGAATGTCCGCGTCAGCAACTGCATCTTCGTAAACTGCCGCGACTACGGGCTTGTGGCCATGATGGGCAAAGGCCACATGGAGATCAGCAACAATATCTTCATTTCCTGCCGTTATGCTTCCTGCCAGGTTCGGGGAAATACCCGGGATGCCGATATCGACAAAGTCTCCCTGGATTTCCACCACAATACCGTCCTTTTCACCTGGACCCGCACCAAGGCTTTCGAAGACATGGGGCAGGGCTTCCGTTTCATGAATGGCATCCGCACCATCGAGGTACACAACAACATCTTCGGATGCAACAGCAACTGCGCCGTGGAACGTGTCTATACGGAATCCAACAAAGCCATGGAGGCCGCCAAGGTAAGCAACCTCTATGACAACTACTTCTTTGGCAACAAGCGGGACCTGGAGATTGCATCCACCGGAGCAGCCACCATCTCCGTCCCGGCCGCCCGCATAGAGGAAGTGGATCAGATTGGCCCCAAATACGAGGGGAATCAGGAAATGCCCGAAGAGGAAGAGGCTTTTATCAAGGCCATAGACCCGTCTTATCTGGAGGGATTCATGAGCTTGAAAATCATGACCTCCCAAAGCTACAACGCCCATTCTGCGGCCAACCGGGTCAACCGCGCCTTTGGCCAGAATCAGCAGGGCAGCGAGATTGTCCGCCCCAACATGTACTGCAACAAGTATCCCTGGGAAAAGGCCAAAGATCTCTTTGGTGCCATTGAGAACTACGGCGCCCAACTTCCGCTGACAAGGGCGACAAGAATCGTCCGATAGGCAATTCAGCTAAAAAGTTATTCAAAAAAGCGGCACCGGCCTTATAATATGAAAGAATTTTTGTATATTTGCACGAATAGTGCTAAAACCGGCCATGCTGGAAGATATTAGAAAACAGATAGAACAGCT
>CAMZCW010000196.1 GCA_947305045.1 uncultured Bacteroidales bacterium
CCACAGTTATTGGTATAAAGGGCGCAGTCATGAAGGGCTGCGCCCTTTTTTACGCGATAGATTTTTCGGTCACTTTTGGTCACCTTTTCCGCTTATTATTTGAATACACCGCTGGTATAATTCAACCACTTGATAGACAAATCATTCGGTAGCCACCAAAAATACACGATAGCCACCTGTATTTAGCTCCCGCCCGGGGCACGAAAAAAGACCTTGTAAGTACTCCTACAAGGTCTTTTTTTATGAGTCCACCAAATTTGGACACATTTTGACCACATTATTAATACTCCCTCATCATTCTATCTGTACCGACGGAATGAGTAAATGGTCTTGACCCCCATGGATTCTTTTTGGATGACCAGTTTCGAATGCGTCATTTCAAGGACCTGATATGTCCCGGACAGGCGCATTTCATATTGGAGGCCTTCCGTGAGCCAGAGAGTCTTCGTGAAACCAATCTGCTTCTTTGTGGCGTTGTAAGAAAACTGGGCGCCGTCGACATCCACATCCTTGAGGTCCAGCTGCGTGAAACTGCCTTTCTTGGCGAGGGCGATGCGGGGCTCGCTTAAGGATAGATAGAAATGAACACCGGAGTAATCGACCTGATTCCGGGAATCATTCCCGTTTGAGCCTGCAGGGACGACGGCCTTGGAATCAAGCGCCCATATACCGTAAATAGACCCGGTGAGATCGCCGGTATGACCGACCCTGGATACGCTACAGGATGTAAATATGGCAAGGCAGGTGACAACAGCCGATAATAACAATTTCTTCATAGTAGGGGCATTCCGATTACTTTGTGTACTCTGACAGGTAGTACGTGAGGGACGTCTTCAGACTGTGGTAGGAAATCCCGGTGAAGAGGTGATACTTTTCCATCGTGCTTTCAAAGGAACTGACGATGGTGCAGGTGTCAGGATCTCCTTCCACGACGTCTACAACAAGGGAACCCTCGAAACGGTAATCCTTGAAGCATGACTGATACTGGCTGTTCCAAGCGCATTTCAGGGAACCGTTTTCGCTGTTTTCCCAGGACCAGGAACCGACATTGATCTTTCCGTTGTCATAGAGGACTGCATAGGTGCCGGATTCTGTGAAGATGAGCCCGGTACATTTCTCGTCGAGGTTCTCATTGGCATTCTTGTCGCCGGAATCTTGAAGCCATTTGGTGAAGTCGCAACCGGCCAGTTCGAAATCCAGGAAGGTAAAGTCGTTGTAGGCGAGGGAGAAGTGGGTCTTGTCGAAAGACCAGTGACGGCAGAGGCTCTTGTTGATCTTCGTCTCCTGGACGGTGGAGGCGATGCTGGCATTGACCGTGAAAGGATCCCATCCGCCACTTTCGATGGAGACTTCGGCCTTGCTGTCGCCCAGCAGGTTGATGATTACTTGGCCGAATCCCTGAAGGACATAGGCACCATTGATAAAGGTGAATTTACCGTACACCCAGACGTCGTCGAGGTCCAGGTCTTCATCCGCCTTGGTGACTGCAGGGTTCTTGGTGACGATGTATTCTCCGCCGGAGGTAAGTTCAATGGATTTGACGGGGCTGGAGGCATCCGCGATTTCATATTTTCCAAGCATCTTTTCGCCGTCCTTTCCCAAATTGTCCTTGTTGCAGGAAGTCATTCCTACGAAAACAAACAGAAGTGCGCTTGCAAAGGCAAACAGTTTACGTGTGTTCATGACTATAATATTTTATTGCAGAATAACTCTATATATTGTTTTTGCAGCAAATTCCGGACCGCATGAAATGAGACATATAATCCAGTCATTTGACTGGCATATATTTATCCAAATATTCGTCGACCGCCATAATCCAAAGCTTCTGGATGGCGTTGTCGTTTTGCAGACCATGTCCGGAATCAATACTCTCTTCACGGTCTTGTTCATTATGCAAATAAAACCATTTCAATGCAATAGGGCTTGCGGTATTGTGATACAGCAAGCCCAAATCAAATATAATGAGTAATAAAGTACCGTCAACTAAAAGAGGAAGGCGATACCGGCAGTGAGCTGGTTGCGCTTGACAATGTAATTGTCGGAATTGTAGCGGTTCAGCATACCCATATCGTAGCCAACCTGGAAACGAAGCATATCGTTGAACTGGAGGCCGACGCCGCCGCCGAGCATAACGTCGAAACGCTGCAGGCTGTCGTTGTCCTGGAGGCGGTCATAGGTGGTGCTGCCGGAGATGATCTTGGAGGCCACGGCGATGGAAGCGCTCGGGCCGGCGTATGCAAAGAAACGAAGGCCGCTGCCGATATCGGTACCGAAGCTGAAGTGCAGAGGGACATTGATGAAGGTGTCCTGCTGCTTGCCCTCGATCTTGAGGCCGAAAATGGAAGTAGCGTTGCTCTTGGCTGCCATGCCGAAGTAGACGCCCGGGGTGAAGTTGATACCAGCGGCGATGGGCACGGTGTAGCCCATACCGACATAGAATCCATTCAGAGGAGTCCTCTGGGTAGAGGAGTTGCCGGATTTGACAACCTCCGTGGAGGAAAGGTAACCGGCGCCGATGGACGCCTGCGCGAAAGCAGTTGAGGCAATCAGGACTGCACAAGCAAGTGTGGTAATAATTCTTTTCATTGTTATGTTCGTTTTAGCGTGGCACAAATATACTATGTTGTTTGCGGCATTATCTTTCATTTATATGCATTTTCTTTGCAAATCCTATGGAAATAGAGTATTTTTGCAGCATATGAGCAGAATCCAGACAATCAACCCGCAGGAGTTTGCGGAAACGATGCTCTCTCCGGGCAATATCATTACGAAAGATATCCACCTGATTTCTGACAGGCGGATGATGCCCCTTCTTTATAAAGTAGGTCAGCCTTTCTTCCCGCTTGCCGGCTATTGCCTATGGATTCGGAATGGCCACGCCGATTATATCCTGAATATGATTCCGTATCACCTTGAAAGCCACGACGCGCTGATTATTCCAGAACAATCCATAATGGAAATTCTCGGAGTGTCGGACGATCTGGATATGCGCATTTTCAATTTCCATAATATCGACCTTCCGGAAATCGGCGTCCAGCGCCAGTTCCGTATTGGAAACGAAAGCCTGTGGTGTCGTCTGGAAATGTACTATTCCTTGATGATGGCTCTTGCGTCAGACAGTTATCTCGAAGAGATTACCCTCATTCAAACAGCCTGCCTGAAAGAACTGTTGAAACTGGAGGCAGAGCAGCAGAGTATGGTTGGGACGACTCAACGGCAAAATCGGGGCAAAAGGGTCCTGTATAGCTTCCTGTCACTCGTTAACGAGTATGCAAAGACGGAGCGTTCCGTTTCTTTCTACGCCGACCGTCTTTCCATTACTCCCAACTGGCTCAGTAACGTGGTCAAAGCCACCAGCGGGAAAACTGTTATGGACTGGATTAGAATGGCCGTCATCCAGAAAGCTAAACTTGCCTTGGCGTACTCCGATTCTCCGGTCTATGCGATAGCAGATGAAATGAACTTCGCCTCCGAGTCCATCTTCTCCCGCTACTTCAAACGCGAAACCGGACTTACCCCGGTAGAATTCAGGAAGCAGTAAAGATTGTCGGACACATTTTTACTTAAGCTTGGAAAGACGGAAAATAATCTCTAACTTTGTTAAGAACCACATTATCCAAGACTTAATGGCTCTCTCCATCAAGCTGAAACTCTGGCAAAAGGTGCTCCTGCTATGCCTGTCGGGCGTCTTTGTCGGCGGCGGATGTCTCTTCCTCTATATGCTGCGTTTCACGACGTATCTGGGAGACGACCCCTCGGCCTGCGTGAACTGCCATATTATGCAGCCATATTACGCCACCTGGAACCACTCCTCGCACGGGCGGGGCGAAGGTACCGTAGCCACTTGCAATGACTGTCACGTCCCGCACGAGAACGTGGCCCGCAAGTATGCCTTCAAGGGTATGGACGGAATGAAGCATACGGCCGCTTTCCTTACCTTCAGCGAGCCGCAGGTTCCTGTCGCCAAAGACCCCAGCGCACAGGTCATTATGAACAACTGCATCCGCTGCCATACGGAACTCACCACGGAAATGGTCAAGTTGGGCAAGATGGATTTCAAGATGACGCAGGACGGCGAGGGGAAAGCCTGCTGGGACTGCCACCGGGACGTCCCGCACGGCGGGAAGAACAGCCTCTCGGCCACGGCCAATGCCAAGGTCCCCTTCCCGGATTCTCCTGTGCCGGAGTGGCTGCAGAAAGCCATTGGGCACCATTCTCCCCACGGACACCTTCACGGAAAATAAAAACACGGTAATATGAACGAAAAGAAACTGAAACCCTTGCACAGTTGGTTGATCTTCGGCGGCGCTATGGTCCTCGTGTTCCTCTTGGGGCTGCTGGTCTCTTCCCTGATGGAACGCCGTGCCGAGGTTGCGAGCATCTTCAACAACCGGAAGAATCCCATGCAGGGCATCGTGGCGCAGAACCAGA
>CAMZCW010000197.1 GCA_947305045.1 uncultured Bacteroidales bacterium
CCCATGCTGCGGCATTACTTTGAGGTGAAGGCACAACACCCGGAGGCGATCCTGCTGTACCGCGTGGGGGACTTTTACGAGTGCTACTCGGACGATGCCATCACGGCCGTACGGGTGCTCGGGCTGGTCCAGACCAAAAAGTCCAACGGGGACAAGGGCCCCGTGGCCATGGCCGGCTTTCCGCATCATGCGCTGGAAAACTACCTCACCAAGCTGGTTCGGTCCGGATTCAAAGTGGCCATCTGCGACCAGCTGGAGGATCCTAAATTCGCCAAAAAACTGGTCAAACGCGGTGTAACAGAGATTGTTACGCCCGGCATCTCCTTCGGGGAAAACATGCTGGAGGTCAAAGAGAACAACTTCCTCTGCGGCCTCACCGTGGAAAAAGACTGTTGCGGCGCCGCATTCCTGGACGTTTCTACCGGCCAGTTCCAGATTGCCCAGGGCTCCCTGGACTACATCGGCACCCTCCTGGGCTCCTTCAAGCCCAAGGAACTGGTGGTGCAGCGCGGCTACGAAAAAGGCCTCAAGGAGCGCCTGGGGGACTATTTCACCACCTCCATTGACGAATGGGCCTTTGTGTACGATGCCGCCGTGGAGCGCCTCAAACGGCAGCTCGGGGTGGACAGCCTCAAAGGCTTTGCCATCGACCCGTACCCTCTTGGCATCTGCAGCGCAGGGGCCCTCCTGGTGTACCTGGAACAGACCCAGCATGTGGGGCTCAAGAACATCTGCACGATTGGCCGCATAGACGAGGCCAAATTCGTGTGGATGGACCGCTTCACCCTCCGCAACCTGGAAGTGTTCCAAAGCGCTTCCGGGGCCGATGGCGTGTCGTTGGTGCAAACCCTGGACAAATGCTCCAGCCCCATGGGCGCCCGCATGCTCCGCTCCTGGCTGGCCATGCCCATCCTGGACCGCAAGGAGCTGGAGGCCCGCTACGACTGCGTGCAGTACTTCACCCAGAATCCTCAAATTCTGGACGATACCCAGATGGACCTTGGCAAGCTGGGGGACATGGAGCGCATCCTGGGCCGCGTAGCCACGGGCAAGGTGAACCCGCGGGAGCTCATGCAGCTGGGCCGGGGACTTGCCCTGATGAACCCCATCAAAGAGCGCCTCACCGGCAGCGAAGCCCTGGGAAAACTCCTCAAAGGCCTGAAAAACTGCGAACAACTCCTGCAGGAAATACAGCGGACGATGGATCCGGAACCCGCCATCCAGCTGGGGAAAGGCCCCGTCATCGGCCCGGGCGTAGACCCGGAACTGGACGAGCTCCGCACCCTGAGCGCCGGCGGCAAGGACTACCTCCTGCAAATGCAGCAGCGGGAGGCGGAGCGCACGGGCATATCGTCCCTGAAAATTGCCTACAACAACGTTTTTGGCTATTACATCGAGGTGCGCAACAGCTATCGGGACCAGGTGCCGCCGGAGTGGATCCGCAAGCAGACGCTGGTGAATGCGGAACGATACATCACCGAAGAGCTCAAGCAATACGAGGAAAAAATCCTTACGGCAGAAGACCGCATATACGCCATCGAATCAAGGCTTTATACGGAACTAATCGCCAAAATCCAGCAGCGGATTCCCCACATCCAGACCAACAGCCGCATCCTGGCCAAGGTAGATGTCCTCGCGGGCTTTGCCCAGCAGGCCCTGGAACACCGCTACTGCCGCCCGGAGCTCAACGACTCCAAGGTCCTGGACATCCGGGAGGGCCGCCATCCCGTGATTGAGACCCTGATGCCGGCAGGGGAGGAATACGTCCCCAACGATGTCCTCCTGGACAGCGACAAGCAGCAAATCATCATCCTCACGGGCCCCAACATGGCCGGTAAGAGCGCCCTCCTGCGCCAGACGGCCCTCATCGTCCTTATGGCCCAATGCGGCAGCTTTGTGCCCGCAACGGAGGCCCATATCGGCTGGGTCGATAAAATTTTCACCCGCGTAGGCGCCACGGACAACATCTCCCGCGGCGAGTCCACCTTCATGGTGGAGATGCTGGAAACCGCCATGATTCTGAACAACCTGAGCGCCCGTTCGCTGGTGCTTCTGGATGAGATCGGCCGCGGCACGTCCACTTACGACGGCATGTCCATCGCCCGGGGCATTGTGGAATTCATCCACGAATACGGAAAGGGCGCCAAGACGCTTTTTGCCACCCACTACCACGAACTCAACGACCTGGAAGGCCTCTTCCCGCGTGTGAAGAACTTCCACGTAGCCGTGAAGGAAGTGGGGAAGGAGGTGATCTTCCTCCGCAAGCTCCGGGAAGGCGGCACGGCCCACAGCTTCGGTATCCACGTGGCCCGCATGGCCGGCATGCCGCAGCCCGTACTGGAAAGCGCAGAGCGCACCCTCAAGGCCCTGGAAAACAGTGAAAAACTGGACGCCATTGGTGCGCTCACCCCCGTAAAACCCCACAACACCAAAGAAGGCCATGTGGAAAAAGACGGCTCCATCCAGCTGTCCATGTTCCAGCTGGACGACCCTCTCCTGGAGTCTTTACGGGACCGCCTCAAAGCCGCGGACCTCAACAATTTAACCCCGCTTCAGGCTTTTGACCTGCTGCGGGGCATGAAAGAGGAGTTGGGGCTGTGAGGCGCGTTCTGGTCATAGCATACTATTGGCCGCCGTCCGGAGGGTCGGGGGTGCAGCGCTGGGTAAAGTTGGTCAAATACCTGTGCGCCGAGGGCTGGGAACCGGTGGTATGGGCACCGGAAAATGCCGATTACCCGTCCCTGGACCCTTCTTTTGAGAAAGAGGTTCCGCCGCAGGTGGAGGTGCTGCGCGGCCCCATCTGGGAGCCCTATGCCGCCTATCGCAAGCTCACCGGGGCCAAAAGCACGGAGGTGACGGAAATATCGTCCGGCCCCAAAACCTTCAAGCAGCGCCTGTCGCTGTGGATTCGGGCCAATCTGTTTGTGCCGGACCCGCGCGTGGGCTGGGTGCGTCCTTCCGTCAGGCGTCTCAAGGTCTATCTGAAGGAACATCCGGTGGATGTCATGGTCACTACCGGCCCGCCGCATTCGGTGCACTTGATTGGGGAGCGGCTGCATAAGGCCCTGGGCATTTCCTGGATTCCGGACTTCCGGGACCCGTGGAGCAAGATGTATTACCTCAAGCACCTTCCCATGACCGCCTTTAGCTGGAAACGGCTGCGGAACATGGAGCGGCGGGTGCTGGATAGCTGCAATACCGTTTTGGCCTGTACGCCGCTCATGCAGGAGGACTTCCAGGCCCTGACCCAAACGCCCGTCGCGTGCATCACCAACGGCTTTGATGAAGAAGACTTCACCGGCCCGGTACCTCCGCAGGACGTGCATTTCAACATCACCCATACCGGTTTGTTTGCAGCCGATGGCAACCCGCTGGCACTGTGGAAGGTGCTGGGGGAAATGGCTGCCGCGGACCCGCGTTTCGGGGCGGCGCTGCGCCTGCGCCTGGCGGGCAAGGTGGACCGGGAAATCCTCACGGCCATTCGGGCGGCGGGGCTCATCGACAACGTCATTTCCCTGGGCTATTGCAAGCATGCCGATGCCGTGAAGGAGCAGCGGAGCGCATCCGTGCTGTTATTGCCTTTGCGGAACGACCCTCAGTACAGGCCCATCCTGCCCGGCAAGCTGTTCGAGTACCTGGCGGCCCGCCGGCCGGTGCTGGGGATAGGACAGGTGGACGGGGCCATGGCCCGCGTGCTGGCCGCTGCAGAGGCGGGTTGCACCATAGGCTGGGACGATGAAGAAGGCCTCCGTGCCTTCCTGGAGGCCGCCTGGCGCACCCATTGCCAGGGGGGCATTCCGGCAACTGCGGGCGATATCGGCCCGTATTCCCGCCGCGCTACAGCTCATGCCCTGGCGGAATTGTTAGAAAGTGCTGTTATCGTCCCAAAAAGTGGGACGCAGACCGCAAAATAACCCCAAAATGCTGTCATCGTCCCATCTTTGGGGACGATGACAGCACCCTACAGATTTATGAAGAAATATTGGAAGAATATAGCCATTGGCTTGGGTGTGGTTGCCATTTTCCTGGCGCTGAGCTATGGATTTGTGCCGCAGGTGCTGGACGGTAAAATTGTGAACCAGAGCGACATCTCCGGCTTCGTGGGCATGTCGCATGAGATGAGCGAGTGGAACGCCGCGCATCCGGACAATCCCACCTACTGGACGGATTCCATGTTCGGGGGCATGCCCACAACGGCGATATCGACACAAAACAAAGGGGACTACACCGAGTGGCTGTACAAGCTGCTGCTGGTGGGGAAACGGCCGGCGACGTACCTGTTCATTGCGCTGCTGGGGGCGTTACTGCTGTTCCTCTCGCTGGGGGTGAACTGGACCATCGCCCTGGGCGGGGCCATTGCCGTGGCCTTCTGCAGCTACAACTTCCAGATTATCCAGGTGGGGCACAACACCAAGATGCAGGC
>CAMZCW010000198.1 GCA_947305045.1 uncultured Bacteroidales bacterium
GGCATTGCCGATGCCTCCACCACGCTGGTGGGCCAGAGTATCGGCGCCGGGCGCAAACCCCTGGCGCAGCGTTTTGCCTGGATTACCACCTTCCTCGCGATGGGCATCATGGGCCTGCTGGCCATCCTGATGTACCTTTTTGCCCCGCAGATGATGGGGCTCCTGACGCCGGATGCGGCGGTTATCGACCTGGGTGCCCGCGTGCTCCGGATAGAGGCCTTTGCGGAGGTGGGCTATGCCGCTTCCATCGTGGCGTACGGTGCCTGCGTAGGAGCCGGCGACACCCGCATCCCCAGCCTCATGAACTTTGGCTCCATGTGGATTGTCCGTATTATTCCCGCCATTTTCCTCGCCCGTATCTACGGCCTGGTGGGCTTCTGGATTTGCATGGCGGTGGAACTGAACTTCCGCGGCCTCATCTTCCTGGTCCGCCTGTACCGGGGCAAATGGCTGTCAGAGAAAACCCGTTAACGTATGAATAAACTTGCTATTGTAGTACCGCAGCCCGACGACCGCATCCTGGGCGCGCTCCTGTTCCAGAAAAACAAGAAGTTTACCGTATATGTGCCTGAAAGCGATCCGGTTTCGGCCGATTACGACAACCGCCTGAAACTGAAGCACGGTGACTGGAAGACGGTGGAGGAGCCGCTGGTATGTATTCTGGAGCCGGGGGCCCTTCCCGGCCCGCACTTTGTGTGCCGCGTGCTCTTTTGTGCCTGGCTGTTCAAAAAGTCCCAGGTTTACCATGTGAAAACGGGCCTTTCCTATGGCTGGAACGCCAGCGCCAAAAAATTCTTCCGCCTCACCGTGGTGGAGCACGTCCCCGCCCCGCTTTCCAGCTTTGTTTTCCGCAGCGCCAAACTCCGCGAAATGTCCGTAGCCAAGCCGGACGGCACCCTGGAAGTGATTCCCACCGTCATTGGCTGCGCCCCCATCCGCAATGTCTGGTGGGAAAAACTCCCCTGGACCGCGCCCCTGCAGCCGCAAGGAGCGGAAGCCGTAAAAGAATCGGTAAAAAAGAACCTGGACCTCTTCCGCTGGTGCGAGTCCTTCTTTGGGGACGATAACTTCCCGCTCTCCGTGGGCGACCAGCTGGACCTCTTTGCCCGGGAGCTTGCCCGCCTGTACCCGGACTACACCGAAGAACAGCTGAGCAAAACCATGCTCAGTTTCCAGGTTGCGCAAGGCACCTTCCGCAGAATGCGCGCCTCCAGCGCCTTGAGCAGCGCCATCAAAGAGCGCGAAAGACAGCTTTAAAGAGTAAGGAGCGGAGATGCCTCTCCGCGCCTGAGCACCCGCAGATGTACCGTCCCGGGCGCTACGCCCAGGCTCTCCAGGGCCTGCCTGGCACTGGCATAGGCCAGCTCCGGCGTGTTGTTGTTGCCGCTCAAATGGCACAGGAACAGGTTCTTCAGCTCCGGATGCATGAAGCGGGCGATGGCCTCGGCGCAGTCGGCATTGGACAAATGGCCGATACCGTGGGAAATGCGTTTTTTCAGGTAGTCGGGATAGTTTCCGCCCAGCAGCATATCCAGGTCGTAATTGGATTCCACCACCACCGTGGTGGCCAGCGACGCCCAGCGCAGCGCTTCTCCCGTGGTATGCCCGAGGTCTGTCATGAGCACAAAGAGTTCTTCCTCACACCGAATGGCAAACCCCACGCACTGGGTAGCGTCGTGCGGCACCTCAAAGAACTGGACGTCAAAGTCTTCCGTCACGGGATTCCACACCTGCGGTTCCAGGTTGTTCCGGCAGGGCCCCGTCCAGTCGCGCGTAAAGGGATGCCGCAGCAGAGCCTCGTGGATGGTGGATGTGGTCCATACCGGCAGCGAAAGCCGCTTGCAGAAGGAGCCCAGCGAGCGGATATGGTCTCCGTGGTCGTGCGTCACCAATATGGCCGACAACGCACTGAAGTCCAGGTGCAAATGCTCCAGCTCCTTTTTGATACGGCGGGGGCTTACGCCGGCGTCGATGAGCACGCCGGAATGCGGTCCCAGGAGCAGGTAGCAGTTGCCGCAACTTCCGCTGGAGAAACTCACAAAGCGCATTACGGACGGTCCTCCTTCTCACAATAGCGGGAAATCACCGTGTACGCCCCCTCTACGCCCAGTTCGCCGGCACGGGACAGGTCGATACAACCCTTTTCCTTGTCTTTCAGATAGATAAGCACCAGGCCGCGGTTGAAGTATGCGCTGCCCAGCCACGGGTACAGCCTGATGGCTTTGTCGTAGCTCTCGATGGCCTGCACAAAGCGGGAGCTCAGGCTGTAGAGGTTCCCCAGGTTGAACAGGATGTAGGGGAACTGCGGCAGCAGGGCCGCGGCGGCTTCCATATCGGCCAGCGCCTCAGAATAGTCGTATTCCTTCATCACCTGCTCCCGCACGCGGGCCCGCGTATTGCCTTTGTCGTCCATGGTGAGCGTTTGCACGTTGGACTCGAAGGAGGCGATAAAGGCAATCATCTCCGCCCGCAGCGCACCGCGGTTCATCAGGTAAAATGCCTTGTAATAAGGGGCATAGGGGTCATCGGCAGGGGCCTCCACCGCATCCGTAAAGTGCAGGAGCGCCGTCGAATACTGCTTGAGTCCCACATCCTGCAGGCCCTTGAAGAAGGGATCGGAGACGTTTTCTCCCAGCAGGGCCGATGTCACCGGCAACGCCGACGGCTCCTGACTGAGTTCCACCGGCAGCGGCGCCTTGGAGAGGAAGCCGTCCAGGAGCTTATTCTCGTAGCGGTGCGCCAGGGCATAATTGGCGTTATCACGCTGCTCGGTAATGACAAAGCGGTAGAGCGGTTTCAGGTTGATGTCCACGTCCCGGTAGCGGAGCATTTCGTCCTCGAAGCCGCCGCTGCGGGCAAAGTCTGCATCGAAGGCCAGCAGGTTGGAGTATTTGCGCGTGGTATCCGAGAAGTCCGCGCCGCCGGAGGTAGCCTTCTCATATTCAGCCACTTTGGCACGCGCCGTGCGGTAGTCCTCCTTGGAGGCACGGGACATGCCCAGCTGCATCTCCACATAGGCCCGGTTCATATAGGCCTTGGCAAAGTCCGGGTACAGTTCGATGGCTTTGTTGTAGTCCGCCAGGGCATCGTCCCAGCGCGCCATTTCAATGAAGAAACCGGCGCGGTTGAAGTACGCCAGCACATTGCCCGGGTTGATGGCAATGACGCGGTCCATATCATTGAGCGCGCCTTCGTAGTCCCCGACCTGGGCGCTCAGGAGGCTGCGGTTATACAGAGTAAGCGCATTGCCGGGTTCATACTTGAGCACCGTGTTCAGGTCCTTCATGGCAGCGTTCAGGTCTCCTTTTTCACTGCGAACGATGGCACGCTGGAAGTAGGCCAGGGTAAGGGTGGAGTCCAGCTCCACCGCCCGGTTCAAATCTCCCAGGGCTTCATCGTACTGCTTACGCGCCGCCATGAGGCCGCCGCGGCGGATGTAGCCTTCCGGCTCAAAACGGTCCAGTTTGATGGCGTGGTTGTAATCCTGGAGGGCCTTGGTGGTATCGCCCAGAAACAGATAGGACGCACCCCGGTTCAGATAGGACGACGGATCCCTGGGCTCTTTGCGAATGTATTTGTCAAAGTCCTGGACGGCGCGTTCAAACTGGCGGCTTAGAAAATAGGTGACGCCCCGCGTGAAATACAGGCCCGAGGACCCCGGACGCAGTTCGATGGCCCGCTCCAGGTCCTTGAGCGCCTGGTCATAATCCCCGGTGCGGCTTTCCGTAATGGCGCGGTAGTGGAAGCCGGAAGTGAAGACGGGATTCAGGCGTACGGCGGTGGAAAAGTCCGCCTTGGCGCCCCGGATATCGCCCAGGTTGTACTTGGCGATGCCCCGGTAAAAGAAGGTCCAGTAGTCCGTGCTGTCCAACTGCGCCAGGATGTTGAAATTGGATACGGCCTCACCCAGGCGGCCGTCCTGCAGGGCCGTGCGGCCCCGGAAAGAAAAGACATCCTTGTCCCACTGGCCCCATGCTTGCATACTTACGCAGAGAGTCAGGCAGAAAGAAAGAATTTGCCGGATGCCGTTTTTCACCAAAAATATTTTCAATTCCGCCACGAAATAGCTAATTTCGCGCCAAATGACAAAGTTAGCAAAAATTTTGATGATATTGCTGCTGGGGGCCTATGTTCCTTCGGCCGCACAGGTTCGATATACCATCTCTCCCAAAAACGCGGAGGCCGTCCTCAAGACAGAAAACATCCGCCAAACCGTTGAATATCTTTCCAGTCCCTCCCTGGGCGGACGCGCCAGCGGAACGGACGGCGGGCGCAAAACCGCCGCCTGGCTGGAGGGCCAGTTCCGGGACCTGTACCTGCAGCCGTTTACCGGCGCGTGGATGCACGGATTCCAGCTGGCGGGCGGTTTCGGCCGCAATGTGCTGGGCTTCATTCCGGGCAGCGCCTCCCCCGCC
>CAMZCW010000199.1 GCA_947305045.1 uncultured Bacteroidales bacterium
TTTTATTTGGCTTGATTTTGGAAAAAAGCGTATTTTTGCAGATTAAGGAGGATTATGTATGAAAAAAGCCCTCATATTGTTCATGACAGCCATGTTGCCGCTGCTTACGGGTTGTGACTTTGTCCGTACCCTTGCAGGACGTCCTACATCGGCCCAGGTGGAGCAAATCCGACAGGAGCGTATTGCCCGGGAGGAAGCCCGTCACCAGGCGGTGCTGGATTCGTTGCAGCGCGTGGAAAGGCAGATGGCGGATTCGCTGGCAGCCCTGGAAACCTATTTGCTGGACTCCCTGGCCCAGACCCGCGGCACCATCCTGAATCCGTCCAAAATGGGTGGCCTGTTCACAACCAAGCTGGAAAGCAAATATTATATTATCGTGGGCGCCTTCCGCGGGCGTTCTTACGCGGAGCGCAAGCTTACGGCCTGCAATGAGGCAGGGTATACGGGCATCATCATCAGCTTCCGTAACGGCCTGCTGGCCGTGGGCGTCTGTCCCTCCAATGACCTCAATGCAAGTGTGAAAGCCCTTAAGAAAATGCGCGGAACGGGCATCTGCCCCAAGGACGGCTGGATTCTGGTGAACGAATGATGAGACGATTTTTCCTGAGCGCCGTGGTGGCGCTTTTTGCCTTTTCCCCTGCTTGGGCGCAGTTCAGAAGCCCGCTGGAGGACCTGGAGGACTCTGAAACCGTCAGGGCCCTGAAGGAACATGTCGCTTATCTGTCCGGCGCGCAGCTGGAAGGCCGCAAGGCCGGCTCGGAAGGGGAGAAGATGGCTGCCGCGTATTTGGAAGAGCAGCTGAAAGCTTATGGCATTGACGTCCTGGGGGCCGGCAATACGTTTGGTGTAGCGGCAGGAGGGGACACCCTCACCTCGCGCAATGTGACAGGCTTTCTGGAAGGCTGGGACAAAGAGCAGAACAAGCACTATATAGTAATAGGTGCCCGCATGGACAACCTGGGAACAGATACCCTTACGGTGGACGGTGAAAAGCGGGTGCGCATTTATTCCGGAGCCAATGGCAATGCCTCCGGCATGGCACTCCTGCTGGAGCTGGCCCGTCGGCTTTCTTACTCCCGGACCCTGCTTCGCCGGAGCATTTTGTTTGTGGGGTTCGGCAGTTCCTGCGAAACCTTTGCCGGTTCCTGGTACTTTCTGAACCGTGCTTTTGCCGCGGATGCCGCCCGGATAGACGCGATGGTGAACCTGGACATGCTGGGTACGGCGGAAAATGGTTTTTTTGCCTATACGGCCTCCAATGGGGATCTCAATACCCTCTTGGCCTCCTTGCAGGGAGAGCTGCTGCCCATTCAGGCGGAAATCACCGCCCAGCAGCCTTATCCCGGGGATCACATCGTCTTTTATGACCGGGAAATTCCCTCGGTTGTATTCACGACAGGCCGATATCCGGAACACGGTACGGGCCGCGATACCTACTCCATTGTGGATTTTGAGGGGATGGAGAAGGAACTGGAGTACATTTACAGCTTTGTGCAGCGGCTTTCCAACGGGCCGCGTCCGCTGTTCCGGGAAGGTGCCACGTCTTCTGCGTCCAAGCCGGCTGTCGGCGTGTATGCATACAGCGATGTAGATGTGAAACCCATATTCCTGAACTCGCCGGATCCTTCCGCTTTTATGGAACGCTGGGTGTACCAGTACCTGAAGTATCCTCGCTATGCCCAGGAAAATGGCATTCAAGGCCGCGTGCTGGTGGATTTCATCATTGACGAGAAAGGGGAGGTGCAGGATGTCAAAATAGCCCGCGGGGTGCATGAATCCCTGGACGAGGAAGCGCTGCGTGTGGTGTCCGCCTCGCCCAAATGGCGTCCCGGCCGGCACCGCGGCAAGAAGTGCAAGGTAGCCCTTACCATTGCCGTGGAATTCAAATTGAGCAAGACAAAAGGGAAGTTTGGTATTAACGGAAAGACGATTAACTAGACTATGGATTATAATTTTTCTGAAATTGAGCAAAAGTGGCAGCAGTGGTGGGCCCAGAACAAAACCTATCGCGCTACCGACAAGTCGGACAAACCGAAATACTATGTACTGGACATGTTCCCGTACCCCAGCGGTGCGGGCCTGCATGTGGGGCATCCGCTGGGCTATATTGCCAGTGACATCTTTGCCCGTTACAAACGCCTGAAAGGCTTCAATGTGCTGCATCCTATGGGATATGACGCCTTTGGCCTGCCTGCAGAGCAATATGCCATCCAAACCGGTCAGCATCCGGAAAAGACCACGCGGGAAAACGTAGCCCGCTACAGGCAGCAGCTGGACCGCATTGGTTTTTCCTTTGACTGGGACCGCGAGTTCCGCACCTCGGATCCGGATTATTACAAATGGACCCAGTGGGCTTTCCTGCAGATGTTTGGCTCCTGGTACGACAATACGCTCCAGAAAGCCCGCCCCATCGAGGACCTGGTAAAGGCCTTCGAGGAGGGAGGAAGCGCAGCCGTGAACGCTGCCTGCAGTGAAGGCGCTCCGTTTACGGCAGGGGAGTGGAAGGCGTTTTCCGAGAAGGAAAGGGCCACTGTTCTCATGCGCTATCGGCTTGCCTATCAAGGAGAAAGCACGGTGAACTGGTGCCCGGCCCTGGGAACCGTACTGGCCAACGATGAGGTGAAGGACGGCTTTTCCGAGCGGGGCGGTCATCCGGTGTTCCAAAAGAAAATGACCCAGTGGCAGCTCCGCGTGAGCGCCTATGCCGGCCGTCTGCTGGACGGGCTGGACAAACTGGACTGGACCGATTCCCTCAAGGAGATGCAGCGCAACTGGATTGGCCGCAGCGAGGGCGCCGAGATGGTGTTCAAGGTCACCTGCGACGGCAAGGAACACCATGTCACCATCTTTACCACCCGGGCCGATACCGTCTTTGGCGTCACCTTCATGGTGCTGGCACCGGAGAGCGAGTGGGTTCCGCAGCTTACCAGCGCTTCCCAAAAAGCGGAGGTGGAGGCCTACCTGGAGCAGGTAAAGAAGAAAACGGAACGCGAACGCATTGCCGGTAAGGCTGTTACGGGCGTGTTCTCCGGCTCCTACGGTATTAACCCGCTCACCGGCGAAAAGGTGCCGGTGTGGATTTCGGAATATGTGCTGGCCGGGTACGGGACCGGTGCCATCATGGCCGTTCCGGCGCACGACAGCCGTGACTACGCCTTTGCGAAGAAGTTCGGTCTCCCCATCATCCCCCTCATTGAAGGGGCCGATGTAAGTGAGCAAAGCCTGGATGCCAAGGAGGGTATTATGTGCAACAGCGGTTTCCTGAACGGGCTCACCGTGAAAGAAGCCATTCCCGCTGCTATCGACTATGTGGAGAAGCAGGGAATCGGCCACCGCAAAATCAATTACCGCATCCGCGATGCCATTTTCTCGCGCCAGCGGTACTGGGGGGAGCCGTTCCCCATCTATTACAAGGACGGCATTGCTACACCGCTGCCGCTGGAGGCCCTGCCGCTCACGCTGCCGGAGATCGACCAGTATAAACCTACCGAGGACGGTCAGCCGCCGCTGGCCCGTGCCAAGGACTGGACATATAACGGCTATCCGCTGGAAACCAGTACCATGCCCGGTTTCGCCGGTTCCAGCGCCTATTACCTGCGTTACATGGACCCGCACAACGGGGAGGGCCTGGTAAGCAAGGAGGCCAACGGCTACTGGCGTAACGTGGACCTGTATGTGGGTGGAACGGAGCATGCCACCGGTCACCTTATCTACAGCCGTTTCTGGAACAAATTCCTCTATGACCTGGGCTATGTATGTGAGGATGAGCCGTTCTGCAAACTCATCAACCAGGGCATGATTCAGGGACGCTCCAACTTTGTGTACCTGATTCCCGGTACCAACAAGTTTGTGAGCGCGGGCCTTAAGGACCAGTACGAGACCATCCCCGTGCACGTGGATGTGAATATTGTGTACAACGACAAACTGGATATCGAGGCCTTCCGCGCCTGGCGTCCGGACTACAAGGACGCTGAGTTTGTACTGGAGAACGGCGAGTACATTTGCGGCTGGGCCATCGAAAAGATGTCCAAGAGCATGTACAACGTGGTAAACCCGGACAAGATTTGTGATACCTATGGGGCGGACACCCTGCGTCTGTACGAGATGTTCCTGGGCCCCATTGAGCAGGCCAAGCCCTGGGATACCAAGGGTATCGACGGCGTGAACCGCTTCCTGAGGAAGTTCTGGCGCCTGTTCTGGGACCGCGAGGAGTGGCTGGTAACGGACGATGCACCCACCAAGGAGGAGCTCAAGGCCCTGCATAAGCTCATCGGCAAGGCGCAGGAGGACATTGAGCATTTCTCCTATAATACCACCATATCGGCCTTTATGATTGCCCTCAATGAACTGGGAAGCTGCTCCAAGCGGGCCATCCTGGAACCGCTCACCATTGTGCTGAGCCCGT
>CAMZCW010000200.1 GCA_947305045.1 uncultured Bacteroidales bacterium
TGCTCCGGCGTGCAGTGGTAGTACACCGGCACGTGGCTGGAGTTGGTGTAGTAGTCCTTGTCCGTGATGCCGGGCAGGATACCGAAGGTCTTTTTGTCGCGCTTGGTGAACTTGCCGGCCAGGCCTTCTGCGGGCGTGGCAAAGCAGGAGTAGTTGTGCTGGTACTTCTCGCTGAAGCCGTTGATCTTGTCCTTCATGAAGGCCACAATCCGCAGACCCAGCTCCTGGGCTTCCTCGCTCTCTCCGTGGTGTTTGCCAACAAGGGCAATGAGGCATTCGGCCAGGCCGATAAATCCGATGGCCAGCGTACCCTGGTTGATGACGCTCTCAATGGTGTCGTTGGGTTCCAGCTTGCCGCTGCCCAGCCACAGGCCGTTCATCAGCAGCGGGAACTGCTTCTTGAGGGCGGTCTTCTGGAACTGGAAGCGCTCATCCAGCTGGCGGGCGCTGATTTCCAGGGCCCAGTCCAGGCGCTCGAAGAACTTGCCGATGCGCTGCTCCTTGTCCTTGATGCTCATGCACTCGATAGCCAGCTTCACGATATTGATGGTGGTGAAACTCAGGTTGCCGCGGCCGATAGAAGTTTTGGGGCCGAAGCGGTTGTCGTACACGCGGGTGCGGCAGCCCATGGTGGCAACCTCGTGGATGTAGCGCTTGGGGTCATCCGCCTTCCACTCCGGATCCTGGTTGTAGGTGGCATCCAGGTTCAGGAAGTTGGGGAAGAAGCGGCGGGCGCTCACCTTGCAGGCGAACTTGTACAGGTCATAGTTCGGGTCTTCCGGGAGGTAGCTCACCCCCTTCTTCTTTTTCCAGATTTGGATGGGGAAGATGGCGGTGGAACCGTTGCCCACACCCTCATAGGTGGTGTTCAGGATTTCACGGATGATGCATCGGCCCTCTGCCGATGTGTCCGTACCATAGTTGATGGAGGAGAAAACCACCTGGTTGCCGCCGCGGCTGTGGATGGTGTTCATGTTGTGTACGAACGCTTCCATGGCCTGGTGCACACGACCTACGGTCTGGTTGATGGCGTGCTGGAAAGCACGGTCCTTACCCTGCAGACCGGTGAGGTCACGCTTAAGATAGTCGTCGATGTGGGCGGTTTTGAGTTCGCTGTAGTCTGCGTTCTCCATGTCGCTCACTTTGTCCACTTCTTCCTCGAAGGTCTTGTGCACGTAGGGGGCCAGATAGAAGTCGAAGGCGGGGATGGCCTGACCGCCGTGCATCTCGTTCTGCACGGTTTCCATGGAGATGCAGGCCAGCACGCTGGCGGTCTCGATGCGCTTGGCGGGACGGGATTCCCCGTGTCCGGCGCGCAAACCATGCTCCAGGATAAGATCCAGCGGATGCTGGATGCAGGTGAGGCTCTTGGTAGGGTAATAGTCTTTGTCGTGGATGTGGATGTAGTTGCCGGCCACGGCCTCGCGGACAGGGTCGCTCAGGAGGCACTCGTCCACATAGCTCTTGGTGGCCTCCGAGGCGAACTTCATCATCATGCCCGCAGGGGTGTCTGCGTTCATGTTGGCGTTCTCGCGGGTGATATCGTTGGCCTGGGCCTGGATGATGGTCTCGAAGATTTCGTTGCTCTTGGCCTTGCGGGCGATATTCCGCTTGTTGCGGTAGCGGATATACTCCTTGGCCACCTCCTGGCGGGGGCTGTTCATGAGGTGGTTCTCCACCACTTCCTGGATTTCTTCCACGGTCATCTCCTCTTTTTCCAGCTCGGAGATGGCTTTGGCAATTTGGGCGGCGAGCACAATGTCTTCACCGCTTTCCGTTACGTCCATCGCTTTGAGGATGGCCGCTACAATTTTTTGATTATTAAAGTCGACACGACGCCCGTCGCGTTTGAGTACACGTTTTACCATAAGGCTAGTATTTTTCGGTTTAAGGAGCCGCCGGATTGCGGCTGCGGGAACAAAGTTAAATAATAAGTTTTGACTAATGAAAACTTTTCCGGAAAAAAGTTATTAACAAATTACGCACTCACATGTTAATATACTGATTAACAAGTAGATGCGTAAGTTTCTAATTTGGAAAAGTTCTAAAGAAGAACTATTTTGTTTCTTTTCCGGGAAGGTTTTCAACAGGGGAGGGGACTAGTCCCCCACGACCCATACCAGCACGTGCCGGTCAAAGGTCATATACTCCAGATCGAACTCTTCTTCGTCGCCGTCTTTGTCCACGAAGGTGGCCTCCAGCTCACCCTCTCCGCGGGGGCGGAAACGTTCAATTTCAATCTGTTCCGCGAAGTCCACGTTATAGCGGCTCAGCAGTTTGAAGATGGCTTCCTTGGCGCACCAGTAGATGGCCAGCTGCTCATTGCGCTTCTCGTCCTCCAGATCGTCAATCTCTTCCTCGCTCAGGGCTTTCTTTTCCACGGCCGAGAAGTCCCGGTCCAGGGACTCTACGTCTATGCCGCAGTCTTCTTCCGGGTGCAGGATAACGGCCACGTATTTGTCTGTATGGGTGATGGAAATGTTTACCGGGTTGTTCTCCAGGTAAGGCTTGCCGTTGTCATGGTGGCTCAGATACACCTTCTCGTCAAAAAGGGTGTTGAGCAGGGCACGGACGGCCAGCCGCTGTTTGCGCAGGGATTCGCTGCGGATGAACGAGATTTCCTCCATCTCGTCCGTGGGGGTGGCGGCCAGCTTTACCAGCTCCTCCTCCGATTCGGTGATTTGCCACACGCCGATGGTGGCTTCATTGTCAAGTTTCTTCTTTAAATACAGGCCCATATAAGGTGGTTTTGAACGACAACACAAAAGCCGCCGGATGCCCTGAGGCACCGGTTCCCGTTATCTATTAAATGTACAATCGCAACAGAGGGTCGTCTGAACCGACGACCGTTACCTGGTTAGATTTTACCTGACTGGGAGGCTCCATGTTAATCGTTACAATATATCGGTACAAAGATAACGCATTTTTTGCAATTCCAACAAATCTTTCCGGGGAATTTCGTATCTTTGCACTCCAAGAAAAACGAAGAATCTAAATAACGTATATTATCATGAAGTTTCTTACTGATGAAAAGCTCCTCATTGTCGGCGCGGCCGGCATGATTGGCTCCAACATGGCCCAGACGGCTGCTATGCTCGGTCTTACCCCCAACATCTGCCTGTACGATATCTTCGAGCCCGGTCTTAAGGGTGTTCTGGCAGAGATGGATCACTGCGCCTTCGAGGGCATCAACCTCACGGCCACCATTGACCCCGCTGAGGCATTCACGGGCGCCAAGTACATCGTTTCCGCCGGCGGTGCACCTCGTAAAGAGGGCATGACCCGCGAAGACCTTCTCAAAGGCAACTGCCAGATTGCTGCCGAATTCGGCGACAACATCAAGAAGTACTGCCCGGATGCCAAGTTCGTGGTGGTTATCTTCAACCCGGCGGATGTAACCGCCCTCACCGCCCTCATCCACTCCGGCCTCAAGCCGTCCCAGCTCACCTCGCTGGCTGCCCTGGACAGCACCCGTCTGCAGGAAGCCCTGGCCCAGGAGTTCGGCGTACAGCAGTGCAAGGTCACCGGCGCCCACACCTACGGCGGTCACGGTGAGGCCATGGCCGTATTTGCCTCCCAGGTGAAGATTGACGGCAAGCCCCTCGGCGAGATGGGCCTGAGCGAAGAACGCTTCGCCGAAATCAAGCACAACACCATTCAAGGCGGTTCCAACATCATCAAGCTCCGTGGCCGCAGCTCCTTCCAGAGCCCCGCTTACCAGGCCGTGAAGATGATCGAGGCCTCCATGGGCGGTGACAAATTCACCTGGCCTGCCGGCACTTACGTGAACGAGGGCAAGTACAAGAACGTGATGATGGCCATGCCCACCACCATCGACGCCACCGGTTGCCACTTCACCGCTCCCAAGGGTACGGCAGAGGAAATGGCCGCACTGGACGCCTCCTACGAGCATCTGGTAAAGATGCGCGACGAGATTATCTCCCTGGGTATCGTCCCCGCTACGCAGGATTGGAACAAAATGAACGCCAACCTGTAAGGCTTTGTACTCACTCAGAGAACTTTACAAAATCGGTAGGGGCCCGTCGTCATCTCATACGATGGGCCCTTACACTGCCGCCACCCTCTTTGCCTCCCGGCATGCGGATGCCGCCCGCTTCGACGTAACGCTGTATGGCTCGCTGGCCGCTACCGGCAAAGGTCACATGACGGACGTCGCCATCCTGGATGCCCTGGAGCCCGTTGCCCCCGTCAAGGTGCACTGGCGCCCGCGCACTTTCCTGGAGTACCATTCCAACGCCATGCAGTTCAAGGCCTTCGGGACCGATGACACCCTGCAGGAGGACTGGACCGTTTATTCCATCGGCGGCGGTGCGCTGTCGGAAGG
>CAMZCW010000201.1 GCA_947305045.1 uncultured Bacteroidales bacterium
GCAGCTCTGCCAAGTCGGTGACCGTGTCCGATGATCTCTCCAAGCCCATCGCCCTCCTGGGCACGGCCAGCGTTGCCGGCCGCAGCCTCAAGCTGGGCGCCAACTCCTCCGTGGTCTTTCAGCTGTGATTGCTAAGTTTCTGTTATACAGTTACTTATAGTACAATCCTCGTTCAAAAATCGAACGAGGATTGTATTGTAATGCACTGTGTATCAACAATTTAACAATCACGGTTCTTCTCGAGATTTTTGCTATCTTTGTAAAAATTTACGCACCATGATTCCAGAAAGCACCATCGACCAGGCCCTGAAGGACCTTTTTGGCAAAATTGAATTCCAAGCAGAGCCCGCCGGGCTGTACGACCCGCTCCGGTACATGATAGCCATCGGCGGCAAGCGCATTCGTCCGCGCCTGTGCCTGCTTACCTACAGCTTTTTTGCCGATACCCTCACGCCGCAAGTCCTGGAGCCGGCGGCCGGCCTGGAGGTGTTCCATACCTTCACCCTCATCCATGACGACATCATGGACCGCAGCCCGCTCCGCCGCGGGCATGAAACCGTATGGAAAAAATGGAACGAGGACACCGCCATCCTCAGCGGCGACGTGATGTGCATAGACGCCTACAAACGCATTGCCAAGGCCCCGGTGGGCGTTTTGCCCCAGGCGCTGGAACTCTTCTCCCGCACCGCCTCGCAGGTGTGCGACGGCCAGCAGATGGACATGGACTTTGAAAAGCGGAACGACGTCACCATGCAGGAGTACATGCAGATGATCGGCCTCAAGACCGGCGTGCTCATTGCCTGCGCTTCGCAGATGGGCGCCCTCATTGGCGGGGCCGATGTCCCCAGCCAGGAATGCCTGTACGACTACGGCTATTACCTGGGACTGGCCTTCCAGGTAGCGGACGATTATCTGGATGCCTACGGAAACGAAAACGTGTTTGGCAAGCCCATTGGCGGGGATATCCTCAACTGCAAGAAGTCCTGGCTCACCTTAAAAGCCCTGGATCTGGGCGCAGAGGGCCTGGAGGAGGCCCTGAATGCCCCTGCGGTTACCCCGGAGGAAAAGGCCGCCAAAATTGCCCGTGTAAAGGGCATCTATGATAGCGTAGGAGTGGCCGACGCCGCCAAAAAGGCCATTTCCGACCTGAGCACCCGCGCTGTATTCAAGGGCACGGACGCCGGTATTCCGCCCCACGCCCATGACGCCCTGAAAACCTTTGCCCACGCCCTTGTTGGCCGCAGTTTTTAGTCTGCCATCATGGCTTCCACAAACTTCTCCGGCGTGATAACGGTCATGGGGCAGTTTGGGTCGTTCAGGGAGAATAGTGCCTTGTCATGGGTTATGAAATAGTCGCAAACATTGCTGTATGCGCTGGCGTACTGCATATCATCCTCAAAGTCTCCGGAATAGTGCTCCAGAGCCCAGAGCATATCCAAATCGTCTATTCCGACAATATGGGCTATCTTGCGCAAAAAGCGGAACAAACCACAGAACTCATTATAGTCGACACCAAGTTTTCTCAACGAATAAGCACAGTCAATTATACTTTGTGTACTGACGTAGAGTTCATAGGTGTCCGGTCCTGCCGATGACAGGATTGTCTTGGCAAAAGGATTCCCTGTGCGGTTTTTATCGCACCAATCCATAATAATATTGGTATCTAAAAAAACTTTCATACTTAGATGCCTTTATTGTAGATGTATGCCAGGCGGTCATCTGCTGCCAACTGTTCTTGTGTGGGAGTGGGCATTAACCCGGAAAAACGCGCGATATCCGGGTCAATCTTGAAATCTTTGGGAAGCTTGGGAATACGTGGCTTGACAGCCTGTGTAACGACTTCCTCCAAATACGCATTCAGGGACATGTTTTTTTGTTTGGCCTTGAAGCGTGCACGGTTCAGAATATCCTCCCTAAATCTGATTACGGTTTGTATTCTTGCAATTGTTTCCATATCAGCTATCATTTTTGCAAATGTAATCATATTTTTTGTATTTGCAAAATAATGGTGTGCGTGGAGGTAACATTTTGATACATATACTATTACAAAAAACGACTTATCCGGTCCGGGATAAGTCGTTTCCCGTAATTTTCTGTTAATCAGTGCGTTGTGCTTACGCTGAAAATTTTACAGCGTAAGTTCTCCGCCACGGTAAAACTCTACCAGGTGGGTCTGGAACAGGTACTCGTAGGTGGCCTGGGCGGCGTCGGACTCGCTCTTTACCAGGCGGTTGCGGGCTTCGTTGAATTCGGTGAACGTGGCTTTCCCGTTCTCATACTTGGCCTCCTGCAGCTCAAACGCTGCCTCGGCCGCAGCCCTGGCTTCCCGGGAACTCTCCCATTTGGCCTGGGCGGCCACAGCGCCGTTCCACGCCTGGACAATCTCTTTGTACAGGTTGTTCTTCACCCGCTGCAGCTGGATTTCCTGGTTCACGCGGTTGAGCCGGGCGGTGCGCAGCTGGTTCCGGGCACTGAAGCGCGTGAACAGCGGCACGTTGAGCCGCAGGCCCACGTACTGGCTGAAGTTGTTGCTCAGTTGCTCCAGAAAGCCTGTCGTACTGGTACTGTAGTAGCTGGCGTTCAGGCCGCCGGAGAGGGAGATGGAGGGGAGGTGCTGGGCATGCGCAATCTGGATGGAGCGCATCGTCCCTTCCAGCCGCAGTTCTTCCGCGCGGATGGACGGCCGGATTTGCACGGCATCGGCAAAAATGTCGTCCGGACTGCTCAGCAGCACTTGTTCCAGTTCAACTTGTGGCCGGTCGATGTGGAAGCCCTCCCACACATGGAGGTCCAGCAGCTGCGCCAGGTCCAGCAGGGAACTGCGCACGTTGTTGGCCGCCTGCACCCAGGTGAGCCGGCTGGAGGCCTGCGAGGCCTTCTGCTGCGCCAAATCGGCCGCCGAGGCCTTCCCGTTGTCAAACATGCCCTGCAGGCGCGCTACCTGCAGGGAGTCAATCCGCAACTGCCGGCGCGCAACGCCCTCAATCTCATAGTTATACAGCACCTGCACGTAGGCCTTGGCCACGGATACGCGGATGTCGTCACGGGCCTTCTCCAGGTCCTGGGTGGCGGCTTCCAGGTTCAGGCGGGCCAGCTGGATGCGGCGCGGTGTGGCCAGGCCGTCGAACAGCGGCATGCTGCTGCTCAGGCTGAAACCGGTATTGGAACTGTTGCCATACTCATAGGTGTTGAAGTCGCCCAGGCCGCGGCCAAAGTTCCAGTTCTGGCTTACGGAGCCGCTTGCGTCGGGCACCCAGGACCATTCAGCCGTGTTTTTCTCCACGGCGCTTTTCTCCCGGGTAATGCTTTGCGTGGCAACGGTAAGGTTGTGCTCCAGCGCCCAGTCCATGCACTCCTGCAGCGTCCAGGGGTGGGAGAGGTCCGGCAGGGAATCCGTAGGCGCCTGCATCATGAGGGCCAGGGTAATGAGCAAGGTTTTCATGGCTTACTTAGTAGTGATGATTTGCGGACCGCGGACCACATCGTCCAGGGCCAGGCCGCGCTTGATTTCAATGTTCACGCCGTCGGAGAGGCCCGTTTCCACCTCCCGGCGCTCGAATTCCAGGCCGTTCTTCACGTACACGAACGTCTGCTCGCCCTCGTACTGGATGGCGCTTTCCGGCAGGGTTATCACGTCGTTGGCTTCCTGCAGCACAATTTCCGCGTTGGCGCTGTAGCCGCTGCGGATGGTGACATCGGCAGGAACTTTCACGGACGCCTTTATCTCGAAGAGGTTGGTGCCGTTGCTTTCGGTGGCTTTGGGGGCAATATACTCCAGCGCCGCCTCGAAGTTCACCTCCTGCAGGGCACCCACGGAAATGCGCACGGGCAGGCCCAGGTGCAGGCGTCCCACCTCCGTCTCGTCAATGTTGCCGTCGAAGATGAGGTCGTTCATGTTGGCCACCGTGGCGATGGTGGTGCCGTCGTTGAAGGTGTTGGAATTGATGACGGAGTTACCCACCTTCACCGGCACGTCCAAAATCAGGCCAGATATGGTGGAACGGATGAGCGTGGTGCTCCCGGTTTTGTTGGACGATGACACGCCGTCGCGGATAATCTCCAGGGCTTCCTGGGCAATGGCGTGCTCCTCCTTGGCCTGTTTGAGCGCCTGGCGGATTTTCTCGTACTCGTCGGCACTCACCAGTTGCTTGTCGTACAGCGCCTTTTCGCGGTCGTAGTTCTTCTGGGCCTGTTCCAGGTTCACTTCGCTCAGGCGGACGCGGCTCTGGGCGCTGGCCAGCTGGTTCATGTCGGGAATTACCTTTAACTTGGCGATGACCTCGTTCTCTTTCACCGTCTGGCCGGCTTCCTTGTACACCTCGGCCAC